>JACPSJ010000006.1 GCA_016193315.1 Candidatus Kerfeldbacteria bacterium | reverse complement strand
TGAAGTGAAGATCCCGTCTGCTATCTCATCAGTGCCAACTGCACCAGTGGCGATATCAGCGGCCACAATAGTGTCGAGGGCGATTTCGGCCGTCGTCACTGCGCCCGCCGCAATGTCAGCCGTGGCGATCGTGGCGTCGAGGATCTCTCCCGTCGGCACTGCGCCAGCAGCGATGTCAGCGGCGGCGATAGTATCAGCTGCGATATCGGCGGAAGCAATCGTGCTATCGAGAATCTCGGTTGTGGAGACCGCACCCGCCGCGATATCCGCGGCCACAATAGTGTCGAGGGCGATTTCGGCCGTCGTCACCGCGCCAGCGGCGATGTCAGCCGTGGCTATTGTACCGTCCAGGATCTCGCTCGTGGCTACCGCGCCAGCCGCGATGTCAGCGGCGGCAATAGTATCAGCCGCGATGTCTGCGGAGGCTACTGCGCCATCAGCGATTTCGCCTGTGCCAACTGCACCGTCCGCAATGTCTGCCGCGGCAATGGTGTCGAGGGCAATCTCTGTCGTCGTCACGGCGCCGGCCGCAATGTCGGCTGTGGCAATCGTGCCGTCGAGGATCTCGCTTGTACGAACCGCGCCAGTGGCGATTTCGGCGAAGGTGATCGTGTTAGTAGCGATGTCAGCGGAAGTAATGGTGCCATCAGCTATTTTAGCGCTGGTCACGGCGCCATTAACGATCTTGGCTGTAGTCACTGAGCCGTCTGGCACCGAGGCCCAGGCCGAAGATGCCAGAAACACAAAACCGAGAATAATCAGCATTCCCGTAGTTATCCCTATTAATCTTTTCATTGTTTTCTCACCTCCTTTCAATGAATGTTTTTTGAAGTAGCAATTTGACCCTCCATTTTTCAGAGGCCCCTCTGAAGTTATTATCCAGAGCCTTCCACAACCTGTGGAAATTGAGCACATCAATAATACTGAATTACCTCCCGGCTGTCAAACGGACCCGAGCTCAGCTGGCAGTCGAGTGAAATTCATTTACTTCCGAATTCGGTAGTGTAACGTCACTCCACCCCGTCCAAGCCGTTTTACTGAGATCAGTGTAAATCGGAGGTCGATTTTGTCCGGTTTGAACAGCGGCACGCCCGGCGCGATGATGGCTGGCTCAACGTTGATCAGGGCTTCATCGATCAATCCGGCTTGAGCAAAAGCAGCATTGGTCGTCGCCCCACCACTCAGTAAGGCCACTTTCTGCCCGCGCGTGGCCAGATACGACAACGCTTCCGCCGGCGATCCGGCCACGAACCAGCCTGTCGGCGGCGGTTGTCGGCGGCGTGAAACAATTACCTTATCAACCTCCGGCAAATCATCGAGTCGGTATTCAGGCCCCCAGCGCCTGACTGCCTCATACGTTTTCCGACCGTAGATCAAATTTCCATGCTGGCGGACTAAACGCAGAAACATTCGCCAGTTGTCATGGCTCAGAAAATCTTCTTCGCCGTTCTGGCGATCGATCATCCCATTCAGAGACATGGCCATGTAGAGAAGTACGATCATGGTATTGTCTCGTCCGTTAACGTAACGCCAAAACGGTTGCGAACCGACCCTCGGATTCTCCTGTTCGCTTGGCCCGGAAATGTGAAAAATACTGTTTGGACTTTCCCGTGTCTTCTCGATCCACGGCAATGTGCTTTTCCAGCACTCCAGCCCTTCGCAGCTGGAAGAGATTATAGCCGATGAGATCAATGGCGGTTTCCTCATCTGGCAGGTCACGAAGAAATGGCCCCCAGCCCAGAAGCGTTTTCTGGGTCGGCTGGCTGAATCGGTAGGAATCCTGATGAATGGCCGGACCGAGGGAAACTAACAAATTGCTTGGGACGGACTGGAATTGTTGGTTCATAAAACCAACGCTCTTGTCAGCCAAGTGGAGATCGGTGCTCTTCCATCCCAAATGTATTAAGCCGATCACATCATGGTCCGGGTCGTAGACGGCGACCGGGATACAATCAGCAGTTAACAACATCAGGCCAAGCCGACGTTCTCTCGTAAAAACCGCATCGGCCATGATGGCGTCATCAAGCGATTTCATCCCACGCCCAGACTGGTCCCGGTTGACTATGGAGATCTGATCAGCGTGCTGACAGTGCAAACAGACACATTCACCAAGTTTAAGGTTACTAGTCGCTAACCAAAGTTCCCGGTTTCTTAGTATGGCCTCTGGCCCGCCCCACTTGAAAGACATGCTCCCATCGGCCTGGGTTGAGGTGGCATAGACGATCTTGTTTGTCGGAAAATGACTCATCCTAAGGATGCTATGAGCTCCTTCACTGTGTCCGCATCACTCCACGGCACTTTCTTCCCCTTGATGACCATCGATGTTTCCGCACCCATGCCAGTGATGGCCACCACATCATCAGGCTGCGCCAATGATAAGGCGCGGCGAATCGCTTCCCGCCGATCGAGAATCATGAATACCTCGGCGCGGCTGGCGGCGGAAATGCCAGCCGCGATCTCACCGGTGATCGCGCCCGGGTCTTCGTCATACGGATCGTCAGTGGTCAGGATGATGACCGAGGCGTGGCGGCTGGCAATCTCGCCCAAATCCGGCCGCTTCCACCGATCGCGGCCGCCGCCAGCCGCGCCAAAAACCGCAATGATCCGTTTCGAGCCAAACTGCTCGACCGCCTGATAGAACTGGACCAGCGCCGCCGGGGTCAGGGCGTAATCAACAATCGCCCGGGCGCCGTTTGGCAGGGCAAACTCTTCCCACCGTCCAGGGATGTGTGACGCTTGCGCCAAACCGCGCTCGATTGTCGACCAGTCAATGCCCAGCGCCGCCGCCGTGACCACCGCTTCGAGTGCGTTGTAAACGTTGTACCGCCCGGGCAGCGGCAGACGAAGATGGTGCCTCTCGACAACGAACTGGCTGCCGTTCGGTTCGGTCTTGACCGATTCCGCCCGCCAGATCCGCAGCTTATTTTTGACCCGCGCCAGCGTGGCCGGCTTGTCGCGGAGCGTCACACCATGGTGTTCTTCTGCCCAGAAACCAAGAAAGTATTCGGCCGACGCGTCATCAAGATTGACGACTGTGAATTTCTTGACGGGGAGGCCGTCGAGCCGTTTATCGCCGCTGCGTATGATTTGGTGGAACAGGCGTCCTTTCGTCCGTCGGTAAGCGGCCAGCCCGCCGTGCGTTTCCAAATGCTCAGCTGTCAAGTTGGTCAGCACGGCGGCGTCAAAATCGATGCCTAAGTGCCGGTGCTGGAGCAAGCCTTCGGAAGACACCTCAATCACTGCGTACTGGCAGCCGGCGTCAACCATCTGCCGCAGCAATCGATGAAGGCGCATCCGGCCCGGCATGGTCATGTGCATTTCGTTCCGCCAGCGCCGCTGACCGGTCTGAAAGTAGACTCCTGATGATAGGCCCACCAGCTTTCCGGCGGCCTGCAACAGCTGGCTGATGAGGAGCGCCGTGGTCGTCTTGCCGTCGGTGCCGGTGACACCAATGACTACCATCTTGCGCGATGGTCGGCCGTACCGCAAAGCGGCAAAGGTCGCTAGCCAACGATGATAAAGCAACAGCAGACGGCGGGGCACCAAGCGGCGGATGAGGTCGAGTACCATCAGCGTCTAAGTCTAACAAACCACCGCCTTCCGGTCGAGGCTACTGAACTTGACACGGCTCAACCGTCAGAGCGACGGCATCGCCGGGTGGCCGCGCTCGACGGAAAAAGTGTGGTCGGGGTGGCGATAGACCGTCCACGGCTGGCCATCGATGGTGATGGTGGCCGAACCGTACTCGCGGGCATGAAGAAAAAGTTGGCCGAGGGTCGCGGTCGACAGCCGGCGCATAGTCTTGACCATCTCAGCTGGCGCCACTACCACCTGACCATGGATGGTGGCTCGCAATTTGGACCTCGTTTCAGAACCAGCCGCTCGGCTTGTCATGGGAAACAACGGTGAATGATCCGTCTTCACCATCAACGAGCGTAAACCGGCGGTGATCCTGGTCCTCAAAATCCACTTCGCGCTGCTGCTCGCACTGGGCAAAAAGCTGGCGGGCTTCCTCGTCCTCCAGCTCATATTTCAAATGCTTCAGTCCGTAGTACTCGCGATCGCTGCTGCAGTAGACCTTGTGGCCGAGGATTTCTAGAAGATGCTTACCCATGACTCTATGCTAACACTCCGGACCCCCAATAAAAAGAGGAGGCCCATTGCGTGAAGCGTTGGGCCAAAGAGGGGTGCACAGAGGCGGATAAAGAACGTAAGGTTGGGGCTGGGGGAAATCGCAGGAGCGATCATCAGAAAGCATGATGCTCTCAGGATTTCCGGTTCAGCCGTGGCCTACTTCGTTCTTCCCTACTCAATGTGCAGGAGAAGTAGCATATACCCGCCGTAAAAACCTGTCAAGCCCTGATTTTCCAAGGGTTTTTGAACCAAGGCAAATCTTTTCCACAGGCGTATTCATGGATTGATTCTTAAATCTTTCCTTAAAAAGTTCACAACCGCCTTTTGCGGGCCCCGAGAGACTTGTATCTTTCCACAAACTTCTTGTTCCGTGGCGAAGCTAGGAGTTGTTCAAATTCGCTGGGTGTGACCCACCGGAAAGCGTCGTGTTCATAACTGAGTCCGACGTGCATGGTCTTTGGTTGAGCCAGGTAACAGATGGTTACCCAAAATTCACCGTTGTCGTCAAATCCTGAGATGACGTCAAAAACTTTCAGATGCTGAATTACGAAGCCCGTTTCTTCTTTGATTTCTCGCCGTATTTCTGATTGGACATTTGCTCCAAAATTTACTTCTCCTCCGGGCAAATCCCAATACCGAGGTCGTGATGGTGCGGTCTTGGTACGTCGGATGGTGAGAATTCTTCCATCCTCGCGATAGAGGATTGCCTTTTGGGACAGGCCGACTTTGTCTTCCTTAAGCTTAGCAGCACGATTCATCTTCGCATTGACTCAGTCAACCCGCGCTCGTTTCGATGTCGGTGAACGCAAGTGGGCGGTCGAAGAGTCCATGCTCATCACAATAATCCCAGTGTACAAGAACGCTCCACCTGCGACAAGCGTCAGGTGGAGCGTTCAGCTTTTTGTTTTATTCGTTTCCGACGGACAGCGTTATGCCGCCGAGGAAACTTTCTTGGTGCGAGAAGTAGCGAGCCTTGACCGTGCCATCGCCGTTGAAGACGCCGACGTGCGGTCCACCGCCTTTACCGGGTGCGGTGACGATATCCACTGAGCCATCGGCTTCGAGATCGACCACGGCGGCGGTCAGGCCGGAGCGGAGGTTCTCGTCGTAAGCGAAGAACCGGCGCTCGAGGTTGCCTTGCCAGCTGAAGATGCTGACTTGTGGGCCACCGCCAGCGTTCGGCACGGCCACGATTTCCATCGCCCCGTCGCCATCGACGTCGCCCGTCTGGGCCGTGACACCCATACGCATCGATTCTGGCAGAGCGAAGAAGCTGGACATGGTTTGTCCGATGCCCGAGTGGACGGCCACATTCGCCGTTCGGCCGGCGCCAGGAGTAGTTATGATATCAGCCGCCCCATCTTGATCGACATCGGCCAGAGTCAACTTCACCCCGCCGGTCATGCCTTGATCATAGGCGAAGAAGCGGGCTTTCGGCGTGCCGAACTTCGAGAAGACGCTGACATTTGGGCCGCCGCCACGATTCGGCGCGGTGACAATGTCATCGGTTCCGTCGCCGTCGACATCGCCCACGGCGACCTGTACTCCGCCGCGATAGGTGAGCTGATAGGCAAACCAGGCTGCTTCGCGGGTGATCGTACCATCGCCGTCGTACTGGAAGACTTGCACTTGCGGTCCGCCGCCGGCATTGGCGCCCAGCACGAGTTCATTCTGACCATCGCCGTCGACATCCCCAGCCGCCAATTGCCAACCTTGGCGGAACGAGGTGGCGGTAATCATGGTGCTGGCCAAGGGCGTGCCGTTGCTGTCGAAAACGCGCAGGTGCGGTCCGCCTTTGCTGGCCGGAATCGTGGCAATCTCATCAACGCCGTCGCCGTCAAGATCGACGCTGACCGCGTTCATCCCGCCGCGGAAGCCATCGGCGTAGGCGAAGAAACCGGCGGTCAGGGTGTTACTCGAGTCGAAGATGCGGATGTTCGGGCCGCCACTGGCACCAGGCATCACCAGCAGGCGCTTCGGTGAGACTGCATTCGCTTCGGCGTTCGAACCGAGGGCGAAGTCTGTGAAGTGGGTAATGGTGAAGGTGATCCTTCCGGCGGCTTCGTTAATCACCGCCGTCGTTACCTGGGTCCAGGTGTTGGTGGTGGTGTCAAAGAAGCTGGGGATTAGATCAGTTGGACTCAGCCCCATCGCCTCCAGGATGTCGGGGTCGTAGGGGAAACTAATGGTCACCGGCACGTTGAAGGTGCTGATAGCGGTGTTGTTTTCATCCGTCGCGGTCATGCTGTAGGCGAAGCCCAGTGGCTTGAAGCTCTTCATCGGCCGGACATCGACCGTCGGATTGATCGTGACCGTGACATTGCCTTCGCTGGCCAGGGCGCCAGCCGGAATGGTAATGGTCGTACCGTCCGACAGGGTGATGACTTTCGGCTGGCTGGCATCGAAGGTTTCGCTGACTGGCTCGGGGAAGACGAACTGGGATTCGGCCACCGTAATGTCCTTGGCAATTTGGAAGTTGGTGGCGTCGGGCGTCCGAATGACGATCTCGCCGCTGTCGAAGAAGGTCTCGTCTTCGAAGGTATTGGCCCGCAAGTGCCAGCTGTCGTCCTTCGTCACGTTCAGGCTGAACCGGCCATCGAAGATCGGCGCACCCGAGTTGCTGCCCTTTTCTGACCAGCCGCCGACGAAGCCGAAGTCAACGCGCTGGCCGCCGCTATCGTAAACCGTGCCGGTGATTCGTCCGTCAGCCTGTTTGAATTGGAGCACGGCTTGGGCGTTACCGTTGGCGGGGACAAAGACCGTAACTTCCTCTGGCGGCAAGAAGTTGTCGGCCAGCTCCGGTGGGATGCCGGCGCCAACCTGGTATTCTCCACCGCCGACGACGTTGAGCTCGAAGTTGCCGCCGCGGACTTCCGTGCCGGTGCCCTTGGGTGGTTTTGGTTCCTCGCCCGGCTGCGGAGGGGCGAATGGTTCATGCGCGTAGGCGAAGCCGAATTCGACCGGATTGCCATTCGGATCGAGCAGCTGCCCGGTAATGGTGGCATCGGTCCGGGTCAGAATGATGTCATGCTCGACCGTCTGACCGTGGCCAATGAAGATTTTTTCGTTCGCCGGGCCCTCATCAAGGAAATTCCCGCCCTCGACGTGCGCTCCGACGCGCCATTCCGAACCACCGAGCAGACTGAGGCGGTAGCGACCATTCTCGATCCGCGCATTTCGCCACGAGCCCTGATCGTCGTTCATATAGACGTCGCCGAAACCATCGGTCACTAGCTGACCGTTGTTATCTCGAACTTCACCCATCAGGACCGCATCATTCGCCAGCATGACCAGCGGCACGTTGTACATTTGATTGGGCTCAACATCAAGTTCAACCTCCTCTTGGAGTGAGAACTCACTATTCGGCGGCGGAAAGACGCCGACCAAGGCCTCGGACATGCTCGCCGACGGAAACTTTATTTGCGCCACCCCGCCCTGAATCGGGTTGCCGAAGAAATCATTTCGGCCGAACTTGCCGCCACTGTTACTGTGGACGAAAGCGAATCCGAAGAAGTTGTCGATCCCATTACCCTCCTCATCAACCACCAGGACGTTAACGGTCACATCAGCTCGAATCAGTTCGAAATCAACGCCGCTCTTCGTCTGGTCATCGCCGAGACTAATATCCCGCGGTTGACCGCTGAAAACGCAGTCACTGTTCACACCCTGCTGAACCATGACGCCCCAGGTGCCGGCTGAGACCGGCAGCGAATAGTTGCCATTGCCATCCGTCTGGGTCATGCCAAAGTCCATGCCCTCATGCTGGAAGGCATTGACGAAGACGCCCTGCTCCGGTACGTCTTCGCAGGTTACCTGGCCGCGGATGCGCGATGATTTCTCGCCCAGTCGGATAGTGCCAAGGTCGAGGTCGTCGTCTTCGCCGACCGTCAGCTTCCGAGTCGGGAATGTGTACTGTTGCTGCTCAGGCGGCAGGAAGCCGCGCAGTTCATAACTACCAGGTACAGCCCGGATCTCAAATCTACCGTCTTGTTCGGTATGGCCCTGAATTCCCATCTCGCCAGCGCGCAGCTCCAAGCCGATGAATTGAGCTGGATCGCCGCCCGGCAGCAGCACCCGGCCGCTGACCGTAGCCGAAGCATTTTGGACTTGCAGATTGGTAGTCTTTGATTGGGCCGTGGCGTCATTTGAGAAACTGACCTGAGGCTGTTGGCCGACGAAGACCCAGTCCACATCTTCCGGCTGTCCATTTTGATCACGCGGCGCCTCAAGACTCAAGCCCCAGGTGCCGCCGGTCAGGTGCAGTAGGTAATCGCCATCGTCGTCGGTCGTGGCATGAGCGTTCTGGAACTGCCCATCCATCCGGAAAGCGTTGACTTGGACCTCCTCCACGCCCTGACCGTTCGACGCCCGAGTCACTCGGCCACGCCAGGTTTTGGGAGCTGGCACGAGATTGATGTCTCCGAGATTGGAGTTGGCGTTATTGTTGACCGTCACATTATCGACGGTCGTACCCATGAAGGCCAGGGCCGAATCGGCCACTTCAACCATCACCTGATACCCGCCGCCTGCCGGAACACCGGCGAGGGCAAAGGTACCGTTACTGGCTGTTTCAGTACCAGGCACCGTCGGCGGGTTGAAGGGCTGCATGATGTTAATCCGGGCGTCGTTCGATCCAACCGGCGCTCCGCCAGCCATAATCCGGCCGCTGACTGAACCCTCAGCCAAAACTGGTTGGGCGGTGGTAACGAATTGCCACCCGACCATGGCCAGAATGGCCACGATGGAAGTGGCGGTCTTGACCCCGGCTATCCACCGGCCCGGAGTCAGGCCGAGGAAGATCGCCTTTTTGGTTCTCTGTTTCATATGAGTAAGCACAAAAACCGATGAGTAAGCCTCATGGTTCTATTGTTTGAGACCTTTCTTCGAAAGGATTGTTTTTTCGAAACCCTCCATTCGATAACTTATTTTTGTTATTTTTGGCTAAAGTTAGCCATTTACATCATGTATTGTAGCACAAAAAAATTGATTTGTCAATCAAAAAATCATGTTTTGCGATGCGACAGGAGGTCAAAGCGCCCATAGATGAACGCGTGGCCCCGTTCTATAATTCTATTCCAGCCTTCACCTGGCACACGGCCTCGGTCGGGCTTTCCTCTACGGGAAGTGTTTGACTAAGCCCTATCTTCCTTAGTCCCGGCCTTGTGCCGGCCTGTGGTTGACGCCGCCAGACGGTAATGACACACTAACTTTCGAGGTCGTATCTCCCACGAAAGGGGGTGAACCAATTGAACAACACACGCGGACTAAAAAAAAGCATCTTTGGAGGGATGGCGTTGTTGACCGTTTTGGCTTTGTTTCCATTCCAACGGGCCACGGCGTTTCACCCGGTCACCTACGAGTACCACATCGGCGATGCCTTCCTGACCGCCTTTGACCCTAGCTTCGGACCGGACATCGCCCGGGCCGCGAACGGCGACACAGTCGAAGTAGTTGGGACGGGCACGTTTGGTCATCGTCCAGACGATGTGACTGGCGGCGGGACATTTGTCCATCGGAATGCTGATGGAGAAATAATCGCCACCGGGACCTGGCGAGCGCTCTATCGCGTCAGCTACCGGTCGTATGGTTCTGGTGCGACCCAGGGATTACCAGACAACTTCGATGGTGGGCGGGCCAGACTGTTGATTGAGGCGGTCCTCGACGACAATCCAAGTCAGAAGTTCTTCGGCTACGTGATCATCGACTGCACGTTGGGAGATTCCATTCCCAGCGGAGCCGTTGAAGGAGTGCGGATTATCATGCCCGGCTTGATTCACTTCGACGAGTCCATCGGCGGAGCGACTCTCTTCGTCAAACTGTAGAGGTGCCAAAAAGTCGCTTGAAATGGAGGGGCGACTTTTTTGGTTTGCCCCAGGCGGCCTAGGCCGTGTTTTTTTCGAAATGACATTCTTACCTCCCGCACCACTCCTACTTCCCTAAGAAGAATCGAACCCGTATCTCGAGCTCCGCCCAGCACCACTCTGGTGTCCCCAAGAGGATTCGAACCTCTGTTTCCGGCTCCGGAGGCCGACGCACTATCCACTGTGCTATGGGGACCCAGAGTGGTGCTGGGTATGCGTTGAACCACGAGGGCACTGGGTAATGATGAAATGTACGGCGGAGTTTACCCCGCACCTGAGCGCAGCGAATGGTGCGGGGGAGGCCGGCGCTCTATCCGTTGAGCTATAGGGACAAAGGAATTGGTGCCGGACTGAATGATCGCCGTGGAGTATAGGAAAAACTGCGCGACTCGTCCACTCCGCCCCCGCATGTGTTGAGAGTGCTCCAAGCGCTAGGACAACCTTATGCTACAATTAAGTCGATGAAAAAGACCCCGGATCCTTCACTGATGGGCATTTCATTCATTGTTATTGGTGCATTGAATACCGACATTATTGCTGCCGGCGTCGAACGCTTCCCGCAACCGGGCGAACACGTATACGGTCGAGAACTGAAAATTGGCCCGGGAGGAAAATCGCGCAACATTGCCCAGATGATTGCCTATCTAGCCGGAAGAGATAGGGTTGTTATGGTCGGCCGAACCGCGAAAGATTCGTATGGCCTGTGGCGAGTACCAGTTGATGCGCTGCACCAAGCTGGCGTAAACACAAAGTATCTTAAGACTCAATCTGGGAATCTCTTTCCGGGCGTGGCATTAATTCCGGTCGATGAACATGGCCGTAACCAGATTTTTGTCCTGCCGGGTGCCAGTAACGATTTCTCTCCCGCCGATATTGACGACGCCACCACAGCATTTACCATGGCTAGTAAAAACAACGGCATTCTTTTGGTCACGCTAGAATGTCCTTTCCCGACAGCGATTCACGCGATGAAAAAGGCGGCGGCTCTTGGTCTCAGGATATTGTTGGATCCGGGCGGAATTAAATCCGCCATCGACGGCCGGGCCTTAGTACCGACAGAATTATTCTTGATCAAGCCGAATGAACACGAGGCTAAAATTCTGACCGGGGTGGAGGTGACGGATTTTGCTACCGCCGGTCGGGCGGCCAGAGTTTTACAATCGTACGGTATCAAAAACGTACTTATCACCGCCGGTGCCCTTGGCGGATACCTATTCACCGACCAAGTGCGCAAACACATTCCGGCGCCCCTCACCGCGACCACGTCTGCGAACGACGAAACCGGCTGCGGGGACCAAACCATTGCCGCATTTGGTGCATACATTCACCGGGGTCGAAGCGTCGAAGAGGCGGCTGAGCTCGGCATCATTGCCGGGACGCTTCAGTTCCAAACTATCGGAATCAACCCAGTAAAGCGAGAAGAAATCGAGGGAGTTTACAGCCGACGGGCCTAACCATGAAGGTCCGCACGTAGGCTTTTTTACTCGTCCACCCGGCCCCGCAGCCGCTTGGGTCGTCTGATTTAAGTTGGACGGTTGGTGATCCCCACCGAGACTTCGGGTTTGATCATATCCCTTCCCAAGATTGTCCGCGCCAGAATGCGCCGAAAATGGTAAAACCGGAAATAAGGATGATCCAAAGTATAGTCAGAGAAAGGCTCATGCCTGCGCAGTATACCCTTCATCCTTTACCAACTCAAAGGCATAAAAAATCCTGGGATCGCCTTCTGGCATCACCCGTTGACCGATTTGACGTACAGAAAATCCACCATTTTTTGCCATCAGGTGCATCTCCTTCAACCCACCGAAGTTTGCCTGTGCCAAATAGATCCGCCCACCAGGTTTGAGATAGTGATTCACCCCTCCGAAAAATCTCTTGTGAGCCTGAAAATTCTCGTCCCATTGTGTTGCTTCAACTGCATCCGCGGCCGGTTGGTTGCGAAATGGCAGGTTGGCGGTAATCACGTCGAACTGCTCATTCCTCTTGAGAGCAGAGAATACGTCGGATTGTCGAACCTCTATAATATGATTATACCCATGTTGATCGGCATTGATCCTTGCGTTTGCTACAGCCCGAGAGCTGATATCAAGCGCTACCACCTTCCTGGCTCCCTTCTTGGCCGAAAAGATGGCTATGACTCCAGTCCCAGTACCAATATCCAGAACTTCTTCACCCGGATGTACAACGTAATTCTCAACCAACGGTTGGCTATCAACAAATGGCCAAAATACATCCGGTAGAACAACAAATTTCTCGCCTAGGTATTCGACCTCGACCCCATGCCCCGGGACTGTACGAAATCTTCGCTGCATCTCTAGCTGAAGTCGGGTGATTGTTTCGATCTCCCTCTGGTTTAGCATCACAAATCAAATTACTCGTCCACCCCTCCCCGCAACCGCTTGGCCATCCGGTAGGCCCAGTACCATTGTGGTTGGATAATCGCGTTGACTGCCGGCGGAAACACTTCGACATGTCCTCCGAATCCCTTTTTGAAACGGGTGATGCCGGCCCATTTATGGCCCGGCTGATCGGCCGGGGCCACGCCCCAGAAATCGTAGGTCGTGCAGCCGCGCTGCTTAGCCCGCTCAATCGACCGCCACTGCACGAGGTGCGGGGCCATCAGCTCTTGTTGTTCTCCCGATGAGGCGCCATGAAGATAAGTCGCAGTTTGGCCGTGCCAAATCATCAGGTGCGCCGCCAGCGCTTGACCGTGATACTCACCGATGACGAGTTCGGCCATCCCGGCGGCTCCCAGAATAGTAATCAGCTGTCGATAGTAGTCGTCGCCGTGAAGCCGAATCCCCTGCCGGGCGGCGGTTTGGTGGAGCAAGGATAAAAACAACGAGATATCCTCGGCGCTCTTCGACCACCGAATCGTCACGCCCTTACGTTCAGCCAGACGGATGTTGTATCGGGTCTTTCGATGCATCGCGGCCAGCAACTCGGCCGTCGACGGGCGCAGATC
Organism: Candidatus Kerfeldbacteria bacterium; assembly: GCA_016193315.1. GTDB lineage: Bacteria > Patescibacteriota > Patescibacteriia > SBBC01 > CAIJZX01 > JACPSJ01. The sequence continues at coordinate 50,081 of JACPSJ010000006.1, read as the reverse complement.
GATGAGCAGCGTCTGCCGCGGCTGCAAGGGGGTACCTAGCTCGTAGCCAGCCGGCAAACTCTCGGCGGAGAGGGCGAAGGAGTAGCGCCCAGGATCGGCTTTTGCATACATCGCGCCCTGCTCGGCGGCGAGGCGCTGGATCGCCGCGAGCAGCTTATCGAATACTGCTCGGTTGCTCGCCAACGGTCCGCGCGGACAATAGAGGTAGGTTTTGCCGAGCAAAATTTGATGCTCGATAACTAAGGCCGCGCCGCCTAGCTGCTTCTCTTCATAGCCACCAAGCCGCCAGATCTTCCGACCCACAGACGCTTGAAAGTCGCCCCAAGCCCAACTTTGAAGGAAGGGATGAAGCGGCTGAGCGGCGATCAGCTGCTCCAATTCCTGGCGCTCGGCCAGTGGTCGAACGACAAACATTGGCCGCTTATCGTCCCATTCGTTTCAAAGCCGCCTTGATTCGCTCTTCGACGGTGGCGCTCGGCGGAGTCCCGACGGCCGCCTCCCGCGCTTCGCGGCTGGAATATCCTAAACTAACGAGGGCGTCAATAACCGCGGACAGGCTATCATCGGCTGTCTCCTCCTCAGCTAGTTTTCCGCGCAGGTCGACAATAATCCGCTCGGCTGTTTTTTTGCCGATGCCCGAGACTTTCGTCAGCAAGCTCGATCGGCCGCGGTCAATTGCCTGGGTCAAGTCCTGGACGCTGGCCGCGGATAGGACGGCCATGGCCATCCGCGGCCCGACACCGGAAACCGTCAATAACTGTTCGAATAGGCGCACTTCTTCGCGGCTCAGGAAACCGTAGAGCTCAAGCGCGTCCTCCCGCACATGGAGGTGGGTCATGATCGTGACCGCCGCGGTGTTCTTCGACAACTGTTCTTGGGCTCGCGGCAGGACATGGATCCGAAAGCCAACACCATGGACGTCGAGCGTCACGGTTCGCTCGTCGCGATCAGTTACACGACCGGTGAGAGAGGCAATCACCCCGTTAGAGCGTTACTGTTTATGGCGTGGAGAGACATGTGTGCGAATATCTTTTTTTCGCGGGCGCTCTAACGGGCTCATTGGTGTGGAACCGCACCCAGGCGCAGTTGACCGCGAACCGTTGGGGGCCAGACCCTGAACCGCCCGCTTTGACGAAACTGATTGGAAGCTGACTCGTAACGCCAGATTGCGACCTCTCCATTCGTCTTGATTGACCGTCCAATCAAAATTTCATCCTGACCGTCATCATCGACTTCAGCCGTCGTTAGTTCCAGGCCGCTGCGGTCAGCCGTCGAGGAGGCAAGGAAGGAAAAAAGTTGTCGACCGGCGGAGTCGAAGACTTTCACTTCCGGCAGCGCCCCCGCCCCCGGCGCCGTCAGGAACTCAGCCCGGCCGTCGCCGGTAACGTCGCCGACCGCGACGCTCTGACCATGGTCAATCGGTTGACGGTAGGCTTCGAAGGTCGCCACCCGCTCGACGGTACCGGCTAGTCGCAGGCGAAAGATGCGAACTTTCGAACGCCCTGAGTTTTGCGCCACCACGAATTCATCCCGGCCGTCAAGATCGAAATCACCAGTCGCCAGCCGGTAACCATACTGCTCGCGGAATGGGAAAGCAAAGATTTGATTCAGTAGCCGGATTTTGCCGCTGGCTGGATCATAATGCCAGATACGAACCTGGGAGGTTGAGTTGGCTGGGACGGTTAGGATTTCATCCAGTCCATCGCCGTTCACGTCGCCGGTGGCCAAAACCACTGCCTGGTCTGGACTGGTCGGGTACGGTTCAAACTCGGCCAGTGACTGGCCGATCGAGGTTAGGATTCTAACCAGTCCTCGCCCGCTGCTAGCTGCTAAATCAGTCTCTTGGTCGCCATCGACGTCCCCCAACGCTACTTCGAAACTACGCGCCTGCGGCCAGAGAAGATCAACGACCGAGGTTTGCTCAGTCGCCAGATTAACCATGGCCAGACGCGGGCCGCGGTTGGTGGTCAGACTGGCGGCCAGCTGCCGGGGCAGCGGTTCGGGAACTGGGCCGAGCCCGCAAGCTTGCTCAATGACCGGCTGGCCAAGATCGCTGGCGCAGCCGTTGATCACCGAACACTCTCTGAGTGTGGTTCCTTGCAGACAACTCGACCATCCGCTACATCGGTACTGCGGCACGCACCCCTCGTTCGCCCCGTCGGTGGTTTTCGCCATGACTGTTAGAATCGGGGAGATTAGACCGGTATCCTCAACCATCTTGAGGGCGAAGAAATATGTCGTGGCCGGTTCGAGGCCCCTGACCGTCAAACGCTCAGTGGTACCAGCTGGCTGCGGCGATGGCAGGTTCGGCGCTGGCGTGGCCGCGGCAAAATTCACCTCCGTGATCGGGGTGGTGGAGTAACGAAGATTGTAGGCGACGACGCGAGAAAAGGGGTTAACGCTGCTCGGCGCGGTCCATGAGATAGTCACGGCCGTGGCCGAGGAGATGGGACCGGCTGACGCTTCCGTCGGCACAATCAGTAAGGCCGCCGGATATTTCAAAAAAGACAGGCCGAGCCCAAGTGAAATAAGCCCCAGTGACAAGGCTACCAAGCTGATCGCTATTCGTTGGTCGATGTCAACTCGCTCGGCCGTCGCTAGGTGAGTATGTTCTGCAAACCGGCGTCTGAACGACCGGGAAGATAACGTTCGGCGGTAGGCCATAGTTACTATCAGCCTAGCGAAAAGCGCGAGAAATGGCCAGCCGCGTTTTTGGCTTTGCCGGACCGTCATGGTAGGCTGGGGGCCATGGCCAAGAAGTTCCAACTCGTGGCGCCCTTCAAGCCGACTGGTGATCAGCCAGCCGCGATCGCCAAGCTGGTGGCCGGACTAAAACGCGGCGACCAAGCCCAAACTCTGCTCGGCGTCACCGGCTCGGGAAAAACTTTTACCATGGCCAACGTCGTGGCCCAGCTCCAGCGACCAACCTTAGTGGTTTCCCACAATAAAACCTTGGCCGCGCAGCTGGCCAGCGAGTTCCAATCGTTCTTCCCCGACAACGCGGTCCACTATTTCGTCTCCTACTACGATTACTACCAGCCGGAAGCATACGTCCCCCGGACCGACACCTACATTGAGAAAGAATCGGAGATCAACGAAGAAATCGATCGCCTGCGGAATGCGGCCACGCACGCACTCCTAACCAGACCGGACGTGTTGATCGTCGCGTCCGTCTCATGCATCTACGGCCTCGGTAACCCGACGCAATATCTGCGGGCGGCGGTGACTATCACGGCCGGGCAAAAACAGCTACGCACTGAATTGTTGCGCGCCCTCAACCTAGCCCTCTACCAACGGAATGATTACGACTTTACCCGCGGCACCTATCGGGTCCGCGGAGAAACGCTCGACATCCATCCGGCTTACAGTGAAGAGGCGATCCGTGTTCAATTCGACAATGCCACGGTGGCCAACATGCACCGCCTTGATCCATTGACCGGCCGAACCGGCGAGCCGTATCAGCGGGTAACGGTTTTCCCGGCCCGTCAGTTCGTGGCGGCCGAAGAACAACTCCCGACCATAACCAAAACCATCCGGGCCGAGCTGGCCGACCGAGTCGGTTGGCTCAAGCGGCAGGGGAAACTTTTGGAAGCCGAACGGATCGGACAACGGACTAGCTTCGACCTGGAAATGATTGAGTCCGTTGGATACTGCACTGGCATTGAAAACTACTCGCGGTTCTTCGACTTCCGTCAGGCCGGTCAGCCACCGGCCACCCTTCTCGATTACTTTCCAAAGGGGTTCATGTTATTCATTGATGAGTCGCATATGACCGTCCCCCAGATTCGCGGCATGTATGAGGGCGATCGCTCGCGGAAACAGACGCTCGTAGACTATGGGTTTCGCTTGCCCTCGGCGCTGGATAACCGGCCGCTGAAATTCGATGAGTTTCTCAACCGCATTAAGCAACGCATCTTCGTTTCCGCCACTCCGGCCGAATATGAACTCAAAGAATCGCGACAAGTGGTCGAACAGCTCATCCGCCCGACCGGCCTGCTCGATCCGGCCATCAGCGTCCGGCCGGCCAAGCACCAAATCGACGATCTTCTGACCGAGATCAAGAAGACGACAGCCAAAGGCCAGCGGGTACTGGTCACGACGCTGACAAAACGTATGGCCGAGGACTTGGCTGAATATCTCGATGAAGCAGGAATCAAGGTTCACTACCTCCACTCCGATGTGGAAACTCTCGAAAGATTAGAAATCCTTCGTGATCTGCGGTTGGGAAAATACGAGGTCGTGGTCGGCATCAATCTTCTCCGGGAAGGATTGGACCTGCCGGAGGTTTCGTTCGTCGCCATCCTCGACGCCGACAAAGAAGGTTTTTTGCGCTCCGAGACGGCGTTGCTCCAAGTCATGGGCCGGGCGGCTCGGCATCTCGATGGCCGAGTAATTATGTACGCCGACACCATTACCGGTTCCATGGCCCGCGCCATTGGTGAGTCGAAGCGCCGGCGGGCCGTCCAAGAAGCCTACAACCGGCAACACCAAGTCACCCCGACCTCAATCACCAAAGCCATCCGCGCCGAACATCTAGTCGGCCTGAAGCGCGAGCTGTATGAGGTGCCGAAATTGAACGTGGCCGGCATTCCAACCGACGAACTGAACTTTGTGATTAAACAATTACGCGAAAAGATGGACCTGGCGGCTCGCAACCTGGAGTTTGAAAAGGCCGCCTTGTGGCGAGATCAACTGACCGCGTTGGAGAAACGGTTGCCAAAAGGCGAGTTGTCCGTCCTGACTCGCCCCGGGAGGGGAAAACGAGTTAAGGCACTTCGCTTCGGCGCACGGCGACGATAGCCGACATCGCTCTTGCTTCCCGGCCGGACTGTGATAGGATAGCTCAGCTTGTTTTTCTCGTCCCTTTCAACATCACACCGTTTCCCGAAGGGAGGTGGCTGGTGAGCCAGTTCTCGTTGCCGAATGGTCTAACAGTCGTTCTGTTACCCTGGGCTTCGCTCTCGGCCACCGCCGCAGTCGGTATCCGGAGCGGCAGCCGTGATGACCCGGTTGGTTTCCATGGCAGCAGCCGACTGCTGAACGGTAGCCTGCTGGCCGGCGTCAACCATTTCGGTGAACACGCTTTCTTCCGCGCCACGAGGCGTCACCCGACCTGGGCCGAGTTAGCTCGTGATGCCGACTCGCTCTGCTCGAATTACAACGCCTACACCGATTGGAGCACTCAACTCTACGTCATGGAGTCAGACCGACGGCGGGTCCGAGGTATGCTCCGCCTCCTCGGCGAGATCATCCGTTCACCTCGGCTGACCGCCGAGAACGTGGCCTTCGAGCGCGAGCGGATTCGGCAAGAGTGCCGCGAGTTCAATGACGAACCGCAGGAGCGAGCTTTACTCGATCTCCACCGATTGATGTTCCCGGCCAATGGACTCGGTCATCCGATCCTCGGGACGGAACGAACGATCGAGCGGATCACCATCGACCACCTCCGGGCCTTGCATCGTCGAGCCTTTGTCGGACGGCGCATGGTTTTGGTTCTGGCTGGCGGGTTCGAGCCGGAACTGGTCAAGCCAGTCATCCGTCAAGTCTTCGGTCCGATTCGCGCCGGCACCTCGCCGCCGAAGCATAGTCTCGATTTCCACGAGGTCAAAGGCGGACTCCATCTTTTCCGCGATGGCACCCACCAACTTCATTGCCTCGTCGGCTGGCCGACCCCGGGCGTCCGCGACCGACGGCGACCGGCCATTGGCCTGATCCGTAACATGCTGTCGCACCGGACCAGCAGCTGGCTGAAGCTCGGACTAGACAGTTTTGGTCACGGCTACAGTCTGTCGGACACCTGCTGTGGCCTGGAGGATATCGGCTGGTACTCGATCTATTTCCCGATGTCAGGCGACCACCTGCGTGAAGCCGCTCAGATCATTGGCCGTCAGCTGCAGCGGTTGCGCGAACATCTGGTCTCGACCGAGGAGCTTGACTTGGCCGTCACCAACCTCAGCATCGACACCAGGTCCAGGTTCAGTGAGCCGTGGGCATCGGCGATGTTTGCGGCTCAGCAAGTGCTCAATCTCGGACGTTTCATCCCCGTTCGACAGTATCTCCACCTGGTCCGAGGATTTTCTCGCCGGCAGCTGCGGACAATCGCCCGCGAGGTACTTGACCCGCAGCGAATGACAATGGTCATCCGCGGACCGGTCAACGGTCTGCGTCGAGCTCAGATCCTTCGAGCCTTAGACCCCTAACCCCCGACCAGCAGGTTAGGGGGTTTTTTAACAGAAAAAGCCGCCCGGCGATGCCGAGCGGCAGGTTGACTCCCGCAGAAGTCAGGAGGGTGGGGACCCTGATGATGCCCCTGATTCAGCGGAAAGTACGGATGCGACGTGACTCCTTCGGTGGCCGCCCTTATGGGTTCTTGTCCGGCGGCAGCACATCGCCGAGATTCTTCATGACGGGCCGCTCGTCCCCTGACCCGCCCCCCCAGCACGAGGACAAGGTCGCAGTCCCGACCGCCCCGACCAGAACGGCTGTGCCGGTGTGTACGGTCACCAGAACTGGGGCCGGGCCGAAGAGCGGGATGAGCACCATGCCGGTCCACAGCTTCCTGGTCATGCATTTCACTAACCGGTTCACATCGATCACCTCTTTCTCAAGCACGTTCCTGGCAGATTACGGTTCCTTGTCCGGCGGCAACTCGCCGTCGATGTTCTTGACGGGCCGCTGGTCGCGCGGCTCGTTGTTGCCACAGCGCGAAGCCGTGAGCGAGATGGTCACCGCCGCACCGGACAGCACCGCTGTCCAGGTGTGTACGGTCACGGCTACCGGCCCGAGGAGCGGAATGACCACTACCCCGACCCACAGCTTACGACCCAGGAATCTATTCAACCAATGCACCTTGATCACCTCCTCAAAGCAGACTCGCCAGTACTACCGCAGCCAGACTACTTTCCGTCTGGATACCTCCGATCCGACGCGTAGTCCGACGAAGTAGATGCCGGGCTGCGCCGATATCGGTTTCCAAGACATCGTGTGGAGACCAGCCGAGAGCTGACGGTCGACAAGGGTTTGCAGTTTGCGGCCGCTGACATCGAACACTTCGAGCTGGACATGCTCCTCCTGCGGCATGACCCAGGCTAGGCCGACATCCGACCAGGCCGGATTCGGCGAGACGTAGAGCTTGACCGACGGGGCATCCGGGTCGTCTCTGCCAACGACCGGCGGCAGCGGGTGCGGCACGGTGATGTCTGGATCTCCAAGCAGCACATACTCGCGCGCCACCGTGGAGTCCCGTTCATCCGCTTGGTAAGCATCCCGGAGGGTCGCCTGCAACAGACGCCCCAGCCCCCACTCCGGATGCGCCATCCAATTGCGATGCCAGTACACCCCGATGCTCTGGTTCGGCATCTGCAAGGTACCGGACGTCGCGCCGATGACCGCCCGGGCGCCGCCATCATCCAGCAACAGCTGGATGGACGAGCGGTGTCCGTAGACGGGGTTTTCCGTCCCGGCGTGGTTCGCGATGTAACACGACCAGCCGAGGACGATCGCCAGATTGCCGGGATTCGATTGCAGGTCGGAAATGCGGTAACCCCGGTTGACGCGTCCGAAGTCGACCGTGTTGTATCCGCCGGACACCGTCCCGGACATATCGACCCACAGCCCGCCGTTGTTGAAAGCGGTGGTGAAGGCCGCGTCCCGTTGCGACCCGGACATCGGATTACTTGGATTATCCTCGAACCGGTATTGCCGTGCAAACTGCGGAATCTCGACGGCTTGGACGCTGTCGGCCATCGACGTGGCCACCACCCCGAGATTCCACTGCCAATCCTGAGCGTAGCTGAGGTGCCAGACGTTGCCCTGCTGGGGGTTGAAGAACCTGGCTGACTCGAAAATCATCAACCAGGATTCATCGACGTTCTGCGCTGGCAACCGGCCGATCCCGTATCCTTCATCAGCGAACAGGTCGCCGGTGAAGTCTACGAACCAGGCATCGGTCGTCACCCAGGGCAGTCCGCTACCCACCGAGGCATCCGGGGGCAACGTATCGACGATGAAGTAGGTCCGGATGATGTCCCGGTAGGGCTGATTCGGAAACGGATCCTTGACCAGACCGTTTCGGTACTTGTCCGGATCGGCCCGCATCGGTTCGCCGGTGACCGAGTAGTCCTCGAAGGCGCTCCCGAGCAGCGTCACCGTGCCTCCGGACGGCAGCTGCTGCTGGATGGTCGGCTTGATCATTACGTCTCCGCCGATCGAATCGACGGACATGGCCACCGAATTGATTCCCCAGTTGTCGCGTTTCCAATCCGCGAACCACCGGGCCGGCGCCATCATCGAATCTCGGGCGAAGATGATGTTCTGAATCCCGACTCCTTCTGGCACCGCCCGCCTCATGCCGTAGCGGGCGTACTCCGCCTCGATGGCCCGACACATGCTGTCGATGTTGCCGGCCCTGAAGACAGCCGGGACAACCGGAGGCGGACGTTCTCCGATCAGATCGGCGCCGAGGGACAACATCGTCCCGTCGAGCTCCTCTTCGTAGATGCGGATCACGCCGTCGTTGACGCCGGGAATCTCCACCGCGTAGGTGCGCGCCCCGGTGGTTGGTACAACTGCCACGTATTGTGGGGTTGTATTCCAGTCCGGAGCATGAGCGAGGTGGTATTGCCGGGTATTCCGTTCCCCGGTCTCGAGATCCCAGACGGCTTCGACTCCGCTCCCAGACCGGTAGGCGGCAAACCCTCGCAGGCTGGCCGCCGGATTGTCGTGGTAGCGACGCCGAACCGTGTCCGCCTCACACGGCAACAGCTGGCGTTTCGTGGTGTCGCAGAAGGCGACCCAGTTGTACATTGCCGCCCGATCGAAGTTGCTATCGTAATTGTCGGCCAGACCGAATACGTGCCCGACCTCGTGGACCGCGACTGACAAGAAATCCAGCCGCGTGTTGCCGCAGGCAATCGGCCCACAGAAAAACGGGTCATAGTCGTGGTTCATCCAACAGGCTGATTGAGAACCGGTATGCGGATCAACCGCGAACCGAACTTCGCTCGTAACGAGCCAGCACAGTGGGCGACTTGACAACCCACTCCCCGCCCAGGCAAAGGGAAACCCCTCTTCGTTCTCGGGGTCAGCCTCGAGGTCCGCTTGCGCAACCCAATGGACGGTTCTGGCGTACGAACCCGACCGTGCCAGGTCGACTTGGTCCCAGGGCACTGCCGGATCAAGCCTGTAATACCTCCGGAGTGCAATGGCGATCATATCCTGGGCGTCGAAGTGGGTGAAGACCACATGGGCGCCGCCGGGAATAAGGTCGACATTCCAATTCTGGCTTTGGCGCGGCCACCTCATCACGTACTTCGAGTTGTCATCCTCGCAGGTGATGAAGGTGGCACAGGGATCGGCGCGAGCGGTGTGGGGTGCGTATACCCCCAACACCGCCCACGCGATGAACAGAACCACTCGTGCGGGCCGCATGACTACGGCCCCCGCCGTTGAAACGTTCGCAGCCACCACGTCGACCCGACCTGCTGCAACGCCCGGTCAAGATTGGCGATTGGCACCCCGAGTCCGGGGGCAAAGCCGTCTCTGACCCGCAGCGCTGTCGGACAAGCTGGCAACGTCAGCCGCGCGTCCCGGCCATTGAGTCGCACCGGCACCAGCAGTGAGTCGCCCGCGTTGATGTGTGGGTAACACAGCGCCTCGCGCGGGAAGCTGATGTCCGTCGGAATGACTTCGCCGTTACCGACGAGCCACCCCAGGCCCTGAACGTGGTAGACCGACCCGTGTTCAGACCACGGTTCGACCGTCACCACCCGGGCCATCGCGATTCCGCCGACGCCGTTGAAGAGACCGGTCGAGTGCTGGCGTCCGGTAAGCGATGGAGACTCGAGCCGACTGCTCGGCATCCTCGGTTCCCACCGGCCCGACCGCACTTTGAAAACCGGCCGTCCATTGCCGTGACCGATCAGGCCATCGGATTCGATGACGCCCATCCACCCGCGAAGACGCATGGCGTCTTGACAAGTGCGGTGGGCCCAAACGACGACTTCCTTACCGATCAGGTATCCGAACCCCTGATCGAGAATCGTGACGTTGACCACCGAGTCCTCGGCCACGCCGAAGATGACGCGGCCGACCCGGATGTCGATGTCCGTCACTGGCAGGACGGACAGGTCCGTACCGTAACCGCAGCCGCCGGCGTAGCCGCGCGGCTTCTCGACCGCGGTCAGGACCGTTCCGGTCACGACCAGATCGCTGGCCGGCGAGGCCAGTAACTCCTCAAACGTCTGCGCCCGCGGGGGCAGGGTTGGCGTCCTGCCCTGGGCGAACGATTGACTGGTGATGCCCAGCCATAGCATGACGACGATCAACACCTTGATCATCGCTCTCCTCCTGGCCACCATGAATCGGCGGCGTACTGATCTGCGTCGACTGGATGTCGGACACAAACCAGAGTTTGGGTTTCTCTTGGGCGAAGTTGGAACCGGAGTTTTTCAACCTCCAGAACCGCGTGCGCTCGAATCGCGATGACTGCGGCCGTAAACAAAACTGCCGCGATCAATCTTCGCAATGCTTTCCTTCCCGCTCCCTGTTTTGGATGGGAGCTGCCGCGCCACATTAGGATGGGGCGCGAATATGGTTCAGGGGGATGGGAAACGTTTCAGGTAGCTACAAGTACCACAACTGCCTCAGATTCTGCATACCTCCTTTCTATCCGAATAGGTTGTCAAAGGGCGGACTGTTACAGACCGCGCCTTTGCGCTAAAATCACGGGTTTTTGCCCGCGACTCTATGTCGTAGACGCTCAAGGAGCGACTACCGCCAAACTACGCCTGGCTTGTCAAGGTGTCAATAGATTTCTGGTGAGCTAAAAAACCGCAATTCGGGAAGCCACTCATCGAATTGCGGGGGTAGCAAATGGTGCTGGTGTCGGCATGGCGTTGGCAACGGGACGCCACACAGCGAGAACGCGATGGAGGTGCATCTAATACTCGCTCTCACCGCTCCGACGTTCTCTGGGGGATTGGGAAGTCGAGCTGGGATGTCCCGAGGGGGCCAGTGACGCTGCCTGCCAGGCAGACATATGAGCCCCAACCAGCACCTGCATTCCGACAGATCTATCGGCACCCTACCTCGTCTGATTGGCATTGTCAAAAACAAAGTGGCTATGGTACACTGCGTCTTCTACCAGATAGTAGTTCCACTCCATGCCAGTCACTCGTGCGGCATCTAAATCCCTGAGGCAAAATCAACAAGCTCGGCGGCGGAACGTCGCCGCCCGCGGACAGCTGAAGAAACTTCAGCTGCGATGGCGTAAGGCGCTGGTAGCGAAAAACGTCGACCAGGCTACATCGCTAGCCGCCGAGTACAGTCGAGCGCTCGACAAGGCAGCGCGCAGTCATGGTATTCACCGCAACACAGCCGCGCGGAAGAAAAGCCGAGTTTACGCCGCGCTTCGTAAGCTGGCGCCACCGGTCGGCTAAGCAGCCTGAACAATCAGCAAGTCGAGCAGCGTCTCCGCATCGAGCGGAGAACTTTTGACGGCCGCATCAATCTCGACGAGTTGGTGGTGCCAGCGCCGAAGTGTGGTGGCGGGAAAATTCTGGCTTTGCGCCAGGGCCTTCCTGACTACGAAAGGGTGCAATTTGAGGTCCGAAGCAATGGCGTTCGGCTGGTGAATTTTCTGGCCGAGTGATTGAACTAGCAACAAATTTCGGACATGCGTGGCCAGCAGACTAATCAACGCCAGCGGGTGCGTCCCGGCCGCCAGTTCTTGTCGTAGCAACCGCAAGGCGGTCGCGGTTTGACGTTGGCCGAGGGCGTCTGTCAAGGCAAAAACATCCGAAACCTCTGGCGCCCGAACAAGGTCGTCGACATCAGCCGGGGTGATCGCCCGAGAGCCGGCATAGGCTACCAGTTTATCCAATTCGTTCGACAGCCGCCATAAATCGTCGGGGAAATAGTCGAGCAACAAGTCGGCCGCCGGCGTTGAAATTTTTCCGCCGCGGCTGATAGCTTCTTTTAATAGCCAGCGTCTCGTGGCCGCCGGCGCCAGCGGCAAGAACTCTTCGTCGTCCGCACCCGTGATCTTGACGCCCGCCGCGCGGGTCGCCCTCACACGAGCTTTTATTCGACCAGCCTGACGGTTGGGTGGCTGGACTTCACGAATGACAACAATCACGTCCGGCGAATTAGCCAATGGTGCGAGGACTAAGCCCAACTGTTCCGGTGAACAACTGGACTGTCGCGAGTCATAGGCATTGATGCCAATGAAACGCTTGGTGGATAAGAAACTGACGGTGGTCGCCGCCGTCCGAAGTTCTTCGGCGGTCACCGTCTGTCCGTCGAGCACGACGGTATTCAGTCCTTGACGATCGTGCTTGGCCCGAAAGGCATCGCGGAGCTGCCCAAAGCGGCGCTGCGAACGATAGGTGTCGGCTCCGGTCAGGTGGATGATCATCATCATTATCCTATCACAGACCGCCTGTCCGTTGACAACCGACGGAACATTCGATAGTGTCAGCCATAGTTTTCATTCCCTGCCCTTTCGTTCCCCACCCGAGGAGGTCAACCGATGAGCGATTCGACGCTCCAAGCGGCCGGAGTCGTGCTGGAAGCTCGGCAGATCATCGGCTTCATTCCGCATCGACTGCCGGCGCTCCTGGTTCAGCGCGTCACGATTCTCGATGAGCAACGCGCGCGCGGCACGATGCGCGTCGGCCATCGCGTTTGCGACGGCCACTTCCCTGAACATGAGATATTCCCGGGCCACTGGTGGCCGGAGCTCGCCGCACAGACCGTCGGCGTCATGATCGGCCACGATCGAGGTGGGCAAGTCAACGGCTGGCTTCACAAGTTCACGGTTGAAGTGATCAAGCCAGCGGCCCCAGGAGACACCCTCGTTGTCGAGGTGGTGCTGACGAGAGTCAGTCGCGCTTCGATCGAGTACGCCGCTCAAGGATTCGTCAACGACGAGCTGGCTTACTATGGCCCCTTGAACATCTGCGTCCTAGCCCGCCGCAGAGCGGCCGCATCCCCGCTCCCCCAACCGGCACCCGCCTAGTCGGATCAGTATCCGCGCACACCGAAACCAGTGGCTGTCCTTCCGGACGGCCATTTTCTTTATCCACCGACCAACGACTGGACTGTTCTTCTCGATTGTGCTAGGGTACCACATACCCGCCATGGACGACGGTTTGGCCGCGACTGCCATGGACGGAACGATCCAGGAGGCACATCGGATGACCACCTGGGATCACCCCGGTTAGGCCCTGACGGGCCAACCGACCGGGGACAGTTGCCCGCCCCGAGCTTTAGCCAAACGACCCGCACCGGCGGAAGGATCCGCAGGTAAGGGACAAAAAAGCGCCAATCGTGCGGGGTCCAACGGACCCTCGCCCGGCGATCAAATAATCGAATGGCCGCGGTAGCTCGGGGCCTTTCTTTTTATCCTGGTTTTCTGAAAACCCGGACTCCTGGCCCAGGTCAATTAACCAATCAACTACTATGCCTCTTCTCCTTCCTCTTCCTCCTCCTCTTCCAAATCCGCGTCGTTCAGTCCAGCCTCGTCCTCCAACCCTTCTTCCTCCTTATCCTCGACGTACCCTTGGCTAACTCGGTCATCGACCTCGTGCCCGGTTTCCTCGTCTTCAAAGCCCTTGTCCATGGGTTCGCGTTCCTCTTCCTGCATATACCTCTCTTTAATATGTAAAATCGCCAGTCAGTCTAGCACTGCTTTTTTTGATCAACAAGATTATTTTCCAACCAGCCTGTGGATAGCTTCGAGAGCGCTTGGTAACTCGGTTACCCCGTCGCCATCGCTATTCATGTGACCCTTTTGCCTTTCCAAAACCAGCTCCGCGGCAAGATTCTTCTGCCACAACGCACCATCGCTCAGTGGGACATACGGATCGTTGTCAGACATGATGGCGATGACCTTCGGCAGGTGCGCCCGCACCTTGGACCAGTCAATCGGCTCGGTTAACCACGGCTCAGCAATGGCTTTCGACTCGTTATCCTCTATCGCTGCTGGTTTGAGGTTGAGCCACCCTCCGACGAGGACTGCTCCACCGACTCGAATGCTACTCGGCAGCCTCTCTAGGTAACGAATAATCGTTTGGCAGCCGACGCTGTGCCCGACAAAGTACGTTTGCTTTTCAGGTTCACCGACTGCGTCGGCCAAGGCTTCGACCCATCTTCCGATGTCCGGCTGCCCGGGGTCGGGCATGGCCGGTACTTCCACCTGCCAGCCTTCGTCTTCGAGCTTTGATTTCAACCACGGGAACCAGCTGCCGGCAGGTGAATCGTCCCAGCCGTGGATGATGAAAACTCTCTTTTTCATCTAGCGCCAGGCGAGAATAAGAAAAGCAATGATCGCCAAAGACGCTCCGGCATAGGCAGTGGGGCTCAGGACTTCTCGTAACACCAGCAGGCCAAGTACGTTGGCTAACAGAATTGAGGAGGCGCCGAAGAGAGCCATCGTCCGCCCCAACTGGATGTGCGAAAAAACATAAAGCATGCCGAACATGGCGAGCGTCCGAACCAGAAAATAAGCCACGAACCACCAGCTGAAGAACGAGCTGGCGTGGAAACCCAGCTTCGACATATACCACCGTCCCATGAAGTCGCTGGTGGAAAAGAGCAGTTGCGTGCCAATCAGAATGAGAAGCGGCTGGTTCACGATTGAAAAATCATACCATGTCGAAGCGCGGGCACCAAGAAAAACGGGGGCAGCTGTAGTACACGGCTAGTTGCGGCGGTGCTGGCGGTGCCATAGAATAAATTGCTGGGCGTAACTCGACCCGCCAATCCGCCGCTCATGCCAGTCATGATATTCAGTTTCGCCCATCTCAGCCAGCGTCTTGGTTTCCCCGGCCGGGATGAAAATCGCCGACAGCACCGACCAGTGATACGGCTTCAACTTTCCTCGCATGGCCGGGGCGATGGTTCCGCGCACGATGTCGGTAAAGACCACCGGCGTATCGGCCTGACCGTCGTGATAAGCCAACGAGTGTCGGAATTCAGCGCGGCGGTCAGAGCCGCTGACGAGTTTCAGCAACCCGTCAACCTTGACCGTATCAAGAGCAAAGTTCACGAACGACCGCGGAAAACCGTTCAAGTGGCGAATGAAGAATCCGGCATCGAGGGCCACGACCGGCGCTTTCGCTTCTTGGAAAGCAAACATCGCTTTGAATCTCGCGATGTCTTCCACCCGGTCGAGTCGGGGCTCAGGAATAGAGAGTGGCTTTTGAATCACTTCAAACCCCGCCGGACTCAAGGCGGCCTGCAGCGATTGAACCTTAGCTTGGTTGGTGGTAGCGTAGCATATCCTCATCGTTCCCATTCTAGCGGATGTCGCAAACAAATCACAGCCGAAAAAAAGAAAACCCCCGCTGCAGCGCAAGAGGCTTGAGCATTGGGGGTGGGCGGAACCGATTCGGTCCGCCCGGGGTGCGGCTCGGCGACCTAGAACCTGGGCTCGATGTCGGCGTTGGCCGCCAGCTGACGCGCCTTCCCGATGGCCACGTTCGGGTTGCCTTCGATCAGCACCAGCGTCGTGTCGTCCGGGTTGGACGAGACGAAGTTGAGGACCGGACTGTGGCCCTGCTTCAGCGCCTCCTCGGGAATCCGGAAGAGCAGGCCGCTCTTCGAGACGTACGCGCCGGGGGTGCCGACGTCCTGGTACTGGATCGTCGTGGCCGGGTTGACGCGGCTGACAGCCTTGGACTGAACCATTGGTACAGCCTCCTTGTGGAGGGTGAAAGAACGCCCCTTCAGAGACCTAGCCAGCGACTAAAGCAGCCGCTCTGGCGTTTGATTGGTCCCGTCAGGGAGGGTAAACGCTGCTCGCAAGGTTTGCAGGCAGCCGAAACAGACTATCATGCCCTTGAAAATGCGTCAAGGGTCAGACGCCCAAGGACCTTCCCGGGGGTTACTTGGGGCTAAGGTTAGCCAACTTCTGACCGAGAACTATCAAAAAATCCCGCCGCGCCATCGCCAGAAGGGCGGAAGCGCGACGGGCACGGTTGAAACATGTTGGCTCAGCTCGCCGGCAGGTCCTCCTTGGACCAAATCTTCCGTCCGGTCTTGTCCCCGAGATCGAGCTCGATCCACGTGTCGATCACGCGTGGCGGGTCACCGACCATCGGCGGAACGATCTTGCGCATGAGCTCGGCCAGCTCGATCACGATCCGGCGACACGTCCCCTTGCGACCATCCGAGGTCTTGGCCGAGATGTCGATCGCGACGTCGCAGGTGTTGTCGTCGAGCAGGTGTCCGTCCGAGACACGCACTTCCACTTGCTCCGGCGTCAGCTGGTTTTCGAGCGTGCCATCGCTCAGCAGACGCGCCACCGCCTCTCGGAGTGAGGCGGTGATCACCCTGACCACGCTGTCGGAAATGAACTGCGGTTTGCGGTACAGATCGATCCTGGGCATTTCCCCTCCAGAAAATGCAGCTCTCGGTTGACGGTGAAGCGTGAACCGGCTGACGTTAGATCAAAATCGGAGTTTTGTCAACCCCTGCCCGCGGCGGCTGGTGTTTGGATGACGAATTCCGCCCGCAACGTAGCCTGCCGATTCATCGGCATCCACCCATCAGTGGGCAGGCTACGAAAAGCATCACCCGCCGCCACGGCCTTCTGTTCCTATCTGGTTATAGGCCTCGAAAGCCGGCTTAAGGTTTTCAATCAGCGGATAGTCGCGAAACTTTTTTGGGTCGATCCATTGATAGTCGTCATGATCGCGGCTCAAGGTCACTTTGTCTGATGCGGCCTGAACCAAAAAGAACGTCGCAATGATCTGCCACGGCTCGCCGTGGACGACCGGCCGCCATTCGCCGACGTAGAACGGGCGGCCGATAGTAACGTGAAGTCCAGTCTCTTCTTGTACTTCCCGCAACAGCGTTTCGTCCCATCGTTCACCAGGCTCAACCCGCCCGCCAACCACGTCGTATTTATTCATATTTGTCCCGACCGGATTGGCCGCAGCTTCGCGGATGATCAAAACTTTCTCATCGTGCACAATGAAGGCTTTCATGGCTACGAAAAGTTTAGGGCTGCTCATTTTGCTTCGCCCCAGTTCTTGCCGACGCCGACTTCCACCGCAATCGGCACGTTCAAAGTATACACCCTTTCCATGGTGTTCTTAAGAAACTTCGACACTTTCTCAACCTCGTCCATCGGCGCTTCGACCACCAGTTCATCGTGCACTTGTAACAATAACTTTGCTTCTTTACTGATTTTCGGCAATCCGGCATGGACTTCGATCATCGCCAACTTCATCAAGTCGGCGGCCGTGCCTTGGATCGGGGCGTTGATCGCCTGTCGTTCGGCGCTCGAGACGAGCAGTTGGTTGGAAGAATTGATTTCCGGAAAATAGCGTCGCCGACCAAACAGCGTTTCGACAAAGCCTTTTTCATGGGCCAGTTTCTTCGTATTGTCGATCCAGGCTTTGATGTTTTTGTGAATCTGGAAATATTTTTCGATGAATTCCTTGGCCTGCTCGCGGGAAATCCCTTCACCCTGGGCCAAGCCGACATACCCCAGACCATAGATAATCCCAAAGTTCACTGCTTTGGCCGCCCGGCGCATGGCGTGAGTGACTTTGTCGAGGGCCACACCGTTGATGTTGGCCGCCGTCCGAGAATGAATATCTTCGCCTTTACGAAAAGAGGCGATCATGGCTTCGTCTTTGGCCATCGAAGCGATGATGCGCAACTCAATTTGCGAGTAATCGGCTGACAGCAGGCGCTTGCCGCGGTCGGCCACGAACGCTTTGCGAATTTCCGCGCCGAGATCAGTACGGATGGGAATATTTTGCAGGTTCGGATTGTTCGACGACAACCGGCCGGTGGCAGCGACCGCTTGGTTGTAGTCGGTGTGAATCCGGCCGGTTTTTCCATTGACCATTTCCGGTAATGCTTCAATGTATGTTGACAGTAACTTCGATAATTCACGTTGTTGACCGATGAGCGGAATAATCGGATGGGCGTCTTTCATTTTCTCTAGCTCATCAGCCGCCGTCGAGAAACCGGTTTTCGTACGGCCGACGCCGTGCGTGGAGATTTTCAACTTCTCGAACAGCACCTCTTTTAACTGAATCGGCGAATTGATGTTAAACTCACCGTCGGCCATGGCGTAGATTTTCTGTTCGATTTTTTTCAGGTTCGCCCGCATGGTTTTGCCCATCTCAGCCAAAAACTCGGTGTCGATCTTGACGCCCGTTAGCTCCATGTCCACCAGCACCTCGATCACCGGCATTTCTAGATCGGCGAATAAGCCGCTGATATCGGCTTTCTCTAGCTTCGGTTTCAGGCGTTCGTAAAGGCGCCAAGTGAAATCTGCGTCTTCACAGGAATACCACGAAAGTTTCTCGACTGGCACATCTTCCATGGCCAGCTGGTTCTTGCCTTTTGGGCCGATCAGCGCCTGAATTGGCATCATTTCATATCCGAATTCCGCGAAAGCTAGCGAATCTAGCGAATGTTGCCGAGTGCCCGGGTTCAACAAGTACGAGGCCAACATCGTGTCGAACGACAGCGGCGTTATGTCCACACCATTCAACTTCAAGATTTCCGCATCGAATTTCATGTTGTGTCCGATTTTCTCCACCTTCGGATGTTCCAAAATCGACCGCAGCGATTCCAGCCGCTCATTGTTCGCCATCACGAACCAACCAGTTCCCGCTTTCCAAGAAAAACTCCAACCGAGCAACTTCGCGTTCCACGGATTAAGATCGGTCGTTTCCGTGTCAACGGCAAAACGCGGTTGCCGCTTAAGTTCGGAAAAAAACTGCTTCCAAGTGGTGTCATTGTCCACCAACGTGTAATCATGTCCTTTTTTCTTAGGAGCCGGTGCGGACAGATCAAAACGCATGGCCGCTTGCTTGCCAATCTTGGTGTCAACGTCTGGCAGCTTCGTCAACAATGACCTAAATCCCAAATCTTGAATCATCGATACTACTTTTGCCCGGTCATAGTGTTTGACCGCCGCCTCATCGAGATGAAACGCGATCGGCACTTTCCGGTCGATGGTGGCCAGCTTCTTTGACAGAAAGGCGTCCGATTTAAACTTCACCAGCTTGTCACGAACCGATTCTTTCAATGTTTTGGCCTCTGGCGTCTCGTCGGCTAAGGCCCGATACAGCGCGTCAACACTGGCGAACTGGTGCAACAAATCGGTGGCCGTCTTTTCACCGATCCCTTTGACGCCGGGAATATTGTCCGAGGCGTCGCCTCGCAGGGCTTTGAAATCAACGATCTGTTCCGGCCCCAAGCCGAATCGTTCTTTCACCGCCCGCACGTCGTACAGCGCGGTGTCAGTCAAACCTTTGCGCATGGTAAAAACTTTGGTCTTGCCGTCGACCAGCTGGAGTGTGTCATTGTCACCGGTCAGAATAATTTTTTCCACCCCCGGCTCGTGCCCGGTGATCGTCCCGAGGATGTCATCCGCCTCGTAACCTTGTTTTTCGTAGATCGGGATGTTGAAACTCTTGACTAACTGCTTGACTCTCGGTATTTGGTCATACAGTTCTTGCGGCGCCTTCACTCTCATAGCTTTGTACTCTTTGTACAGCTCATCGCGGAACGTCGGGCCTTCCAAATCAAAACAAGCGGCGATGTGCGTCGGCTGGACATCTTTCCAGGCTTTCAAGAGCGACAAGGCAAAACCGTAGACCGCGTTGACTATTTCGCCGTCTTTCGTCGTCAACGGCGGCAGGGCGTGGAAACTGCGATGGATTAAAGCGTTACCGTCGATGATAAGGAGTTTCTGTTTGGCCGGCATGCCCGCAGTGTATCATGCCTTGACAGGGTTCAAGAAATGGTGTAAGCCTTGGCCAGCCGTTCTTTTCAATGGCCCTCCCGGTAGCGATGTGAAGAGAAGGATTCTCGTTGCGTCGCTGCCGAGACGGCGGCCGGTGATGAATCGGCGTTTCCGTTCTGGAAAAGGAGGTCAAACCTTGCTTCAGCTTCTGCAATTGCTGGGAGGAGGGTTGTACCTCCTCAACAAGATCTTTTTATCAGTCTCGGAACGGATAAGGCACCGTGGACGTCAGACCAAAGCCCGTCGATGGCGCGTGGCTTCATGGATCGTCTACCTAGCCGGTCTGGGGCCGATCGTGGCTATGTTCATCCTGAAGCGAAACTGGATCGCGGCTTCGGTTGAAGCGAGCGGGGCTCCATCGATGATCCTCGGACTAGTTACGGCACTGCGCACTGGGGAGATCAAGAGAGCGCCGCGTTGGCTCGACGTCCTGGCCCTGATTTTCATCGTTCTCGGGTTCACGATCAGCATCCGAGAATTTGGCGGGCTGACGCTGCTGACTCAGTGGCTGGAAGTTGGTCTGGTGACCGGATTTCTCATCGGTACGTACCAGCTGGCCAAGGAGCACAAGACGGGATACCTGTGGTTCGTGCTCATGCACGTCAGCTGCGGATGGTTGATGTGGGTCGAAGACTTACGGTTGATGTTCTGGCAACAAGTCGTTTCGCTCGGCTTCATCGCGGACGCGTACATGACGACGCAAAGAAAGCGTTCACTCCGTTAGCACGAGGCAGGCCGTGGCGGAGTTTTTTTTGACCTTCGTCCACCCGTGCGTTGTAAATGGAGCCCACGGATAAATCCGTGGTACCATAAACTACCCCGCATCAGCCGCCTAGCGAATCGATGCGAGGTTGGTACGTGGACAAAGTAATGGATGCGTGATGGACAGTAGTAACGTGACTGTATCACGGCTTGACTGCTGATCCCCAATGCGGTACACCAACCGCAGTTCCTTTTTCCACTTCGGGGCTTTCCGGGAGGCCAATGCATGAGAGCTATCAAGCGTTGCTCTCGCCGTCAGGAACAAGAACGACCGCCGGGCAGGCTTCCACAGTCCGTCCGTCGAGCGATTGCCGATTGTTTATTCCAGGCCGAACCGACAGCCGCCTCGCTCGGCTATGAACTCCAGGTCCAGACGAGCACCCCACAACAAGCCAGCCTTTGTTTCGGTGGCGTTATGACCACTACCGATGGTGAAGAGCGGCAGTTCGAGGGGTGGGTTGGCCTGCAGTGGCAAGCTAACATCTGGTCGCCTGTATTCCTGGAGTGTCGTGTCGGGGGCGCTTACCACGCCTTCCGCTTCGCCGACAAAAGCCAATCACTCTCGCCTCTTCCCTGCCAACGAGGACTGGCACAGTGAGACTGCTTGGGAAAGCGGTCTTTTTTTGTAGTGAAGATTAAGGGTTTCGGGTTTAGGTAGATAAGTGTGGGGAGGAACTTCTGAACTTCGAATACAAGGCTTGCTCAAGTCCGTACAGCATTTTCGAGCAACTTTCCAGTTCGTTAACGAGTCGACGTAATTCATTGTCGGTCAAATATCTTTTTCGTTGGGCGATCAGAAGATGATGTTTTGTTTCTCGAATTTCTCCCTGGGCCCGACTGATGCATTCTGTGTAGATGTTTGTATGTTTGCTATCAAATCCCTCCGCCAGGTTTGCGGGAGCAGAATTTGATGATCGTCTTAGTTGAGATCCAAGTTCGTAAAGCTCAAACCTCGGGAAACGCATGGTCTGGTCATGAATTTCAAGTACTAGAATTCATTGCAAAACCTCATTTTGGCTGCCAGGCCCGATTTCGGGCTCCGGCTGGCGGCTCGGGTTCAATGTATCTCCAATACATTTCACCCTCCGCCGCGGCGCCGCGCCCGCGAAATCTGCCATTTCGCCCTGAAAGCAGGTTTTGAAATGAGTTCTAGACTAACCAGCTTCTGATAAACCTCCAAGTCATCCACTTTCACAACCGTAATCCTTTAACCTTAATCCTTAATCTTTGATCTTTAATCCCCGCCTCTTCCACGCCTCCCAAGCCGGCTTGGCGGCGGCGGCCGCCAATCCCAGCCCGACCATCAGCCAATACCACCACGCTTGCCGCGCTGAGGTCGTCGGCAGCTGAGTTGGTTTCGCCGCCTGGCTGGTGGTGACACCGAGCACGCGTTCGATGCGCAGATCGTCCTGCGTTCGCGGCAACACCCGCAACCCCGAAGTGACAGCGTTGACAATCCCGACCACCCGAAGCGTGTCGCCAGCCGATAGCTTGGGTTTAACGATGCCGGTCGAGGATTTCAGATAGACCGTGGCGCTGGCGCTGCCGTCGTCAATCTCGACGGCGCTGGCCCGGCTGGTGCTGACTACTCCCTGGATCTGGACCAGTTGATCGGCCAGCTCTACCGTCAGGTCGTCCAGGCTGATCGACTTTGGGTCGACAACTTCGCCCGAACGAATGATTTTCAAGTCGTCTTTCTTCACCGACACCCGCTTCCGTCCTTGATACGAGCGGACTGTGCCCTCGACTTCTGCCAGGTCGCCGACAGCCGGCTGGATTCCTTCGGCGGATAACAGTAGGCTGACCGCGCCGCTGTCATCTTCGATATAGGTCACCCGCGCACCGAGTGCCCCAACTGGGGTCGTGACCGTGCCCCGGACGGAGATCAAAGTCCCGATTTCAACATCCTGAATCTCGCCGAGCGTGACCGTCCGAGCTGATCTTGATTCTGGGTCTCTCGAGTTGTCTTGACCCTTGGATTTCTGTTGGGACGGTGTCTGACCGCTCGGTTCCTGCTCCGACGCAGCAGTTTCCGGCTCCACCGGCTCGCGATTTGTCGCCCCTGGGGTGACCTGGTCAGTCCAGCCCCAACTGTTACCAAACCTCGCCCAACTCGATCCTTCGGCGCTCTTTCCGTATTCCGTCTCGTCAAGCTCCTGACCATCGGTGTCAACCAAACGCACTACCGCTCCACTGTTCGTTAAAGTCAACCGACTGGTCGATTTATCGAGCCGATAGAACCCTGGCGCTGTCACCTGCTCGCCATCCGGAAAGGTGTAGACGCGCCGGTCATTGACCCACACCTGGCAGCCCCCAAGCTCGACCGCCTGGCCAGTTGCGTTTTCCAACTCGATGAATTCTCCGTCATCGCTCCCAACCGGGTTCGGCAGCAATTCGCTCAGTCGCGCTCCTTGGCATGAGGTTGGCGTCGCTGGAGGCGGATTGCTTGCAGGCGGAGCTTCCGGCAGAGAGGGCTCCGGCGTCGGCGGTGATGGCGATAGTGACGGGGCGGCGGCCGGGGGTTGAGCAATCGTCACCGCCGCTGTGTCGCTCGCACTGTCCACCCCGTCGCTGACGGTCAACGTCACGGTGTTGCCCCCGGCCGCCGCCCAGACATGCGCCGGGGTCGAACTGCCGCTCGATGTGCCATCGCCGAAGTCCCAGTTAAATGTCAGCGCTTGACCGTCGGGGTCGAACGAGTCGCTGCCGTCGAAGTTCAAGTCTTGGCCGACGACGCCAGTCTGGTCCGCTCCGGCTTCCGCCACTGGCAAAGCGTTCGAGTTGGCCGCCCGCGGCGTTCCCTGCTCGGTCCGGCCAGTCCTGAAACCAAGACTTATCCGAGCGGTGTGCCAACTGCCAGCCATTGTTCCGTCACCAGGCACCAGGTTGCGTTCCATCGAGGCGAAAACCGTGCCGCTACTCTCATAGTTACCGGCTAATGGATTCCCCGATCCATCGTCAGCTGTATCTATGACGGTACCGCTTTGGTCATACAGTTTTATCTGCAGGGCGGTATTCGCGAGTGCCACATCAGTCGTCACCAAATCAGGCGTGACCGACAAAACTGAATTGGTATTGGTCTCCGCGTAGTTGCTGATCAGAAAAAATCCATTTGGGCCGACCGTTGCGCCGGCGGGGATAATCACCATCGCCGCCTCCACCCCGCTGCTTTTCTTCGTCAGCTTCCAATTCGCCAAATCAACCGGCTGGCTGGTCAGGTTGCGCAATTCGATCCACTCATCGGCCGACGAGGCCGACGATCCCATCCACATCAATTCGTTGATGACGACCGGCGGAGTGTCCGCCTGAGTCGCCGCCGGGATCAAGGATGTAAAGATTCGTCCACCAAGTGCCATCGCGGAAAACGCCAGCAACCATCCACAAACTGCCATTCGTAGATTCGTAGTCTCTCCTATTTGTGGGTTCGTAGCCCTCGCGGCCCAATCCGCGCGATAGGTTTTTACTATTCGTAGATAACATTTCGGTGGCTCCTTTCGGAACCACCAAAATTTGTCTATGGTTTCAGTATACCCGACGCTGACGACCTGTCAAGATTAGCTTGTTGAAAAAGCGAAAAGACTATATAGTACTGACACCTCATCGACAGCCTGATGGAAAACACCCAATCATTCAAACGCGATACCGAGGAGGGATATATCGTCGTTCACCATATGAAGGGTGACCGGGAAGCGATGGAATTTCTCCGCTCCACTAGCCGAATTATCTTGGAGCGACTAATCTTTGAGGCCAAGCGCACCGGCCAAACGACATTCTACGTCAAGGACAAGCCGTACCTCATGATCAAACGGCCGGACCTCAGCTTCCTCGTTCTGCCCGAAGAAAAAATCGACGTTTTCAACATCGGGGCATAAGTGGAGCCCCGCCAACAGGAGTTGGCGGCACCACGCCGGACCGGGCGCGGCGAAACCCCGCATCCGCCCCGCACCGAGCACTGGTGCGGGGCTGGTGCGCGGGCAAACACTTCGGGCTGCTCGGGCAGGCCGGGCAGGCGGTAGGGAAAATCGACTGATTGTTTGTGGCTTTCAGGTTGTTGGACACTATCTAAGAGAATCCCGACGGATTTTCAGGGGGAAAAACGTTGTATTTCCCACGCCCCGGTTTCGGCACGCCGGCGTGAAGCTTCACGGCCAGGCGATCAGTTTTAGCCCAACGATCAACAGAAAGGCGGCAATCACGGCACGAAAGCTATGCTGGGGGATTTTGTCAACGATCTTTTTGGCGATCTGTGCCCCGACGAACGAAATTGGAATGAAGAGGAGTAATCCGTACGAGAGTTCTTTCGGCAGCGTGGCGCCGCCGTGGTAATAGGTAGCGATGCGCGTTGAGTCGACCAAGAGCCCAATGGCGCCGACCGTGGCAATATACACCGCCTTCGGCAGATCAAAGGCCGCCAAGAACATACCGCGGATAGCACCGCCGATCCCGAACATCCCGGCGAAAAATCCTGACAGCGCTCCGCCGGATAGGGCTGTCACATTTCCGGCCGGAATTATTAATTTTGATCGAATCATCAATAACAGCGCGTAACCCACGAGAAACGCACCGAGGAGTCGCAGTAGCATGTGCTCGTTCGTACCAAGTGAGAAATACGCGCCGAGGTAACTCGTCGCCAGGCCGATAACGCCAAATAAGGAGAGGAGGCGAATATTAAATCCTGAGCGAAACAGAGCGACTTTCCAAACGTTGCCGAACCAATGAATAATCGCCACCAGAAATATCGCCTCCACGGGTGGCAAGAATATCGCCAAAACCGGAATCATCAGGGTCGATGTCCCGAATCCAGTGATCGTACCAATGGCGGCGGCGACCAGTGTCAGAAGCGCGATGTAAAGAATCTCCATGTGAATATTGTAGGAGAATTATTCCTTATCTGAAAGGATCGGGTGGTCGAGCGCGCGCGATTTTCGCTCATTTACTGACTGGTGCAGTATATACGCGCAGATTCGAACGGATTTTGCGGGCGGCGGCTAGCGCCCCTTCGCCCCCGCAGCCGCCGCCCGGGCGCGCCTTTTCGACAATTTCAAGTTTTTCTACGAATTCCGAATTAGTACAGATTCGGAATACGTAGGTAAAATCCTAATGCGTAATGTTGTGCTGGCCTAAAAGATCGATAAACGATGGAGTCGCAACTCCAACCGAGTAGCTTGCGTTCAACGGTTCTAGATAGCTTTTTTCAGTGTATTGCTTTGGCTGAAATGCTTTCGGAAGGTCTTTTTCTTCCAGCCTCATATTAATAACCCTAAAACCATGTACGATAGAGATCGCTCGTCCGGTTTTTGCATCAAACACAGGTCCGCCACTATTGCCAGGGTTGAAGGCCATTGTAAATTCGTACTGATGTCGATGTTCGTTGATTCGGTAACGAGTGTTAATCACGCCTTGGTCAACTCGGAGCAATACATTACCAAGACGTGGCTTGTTAATATCAGAGTCATCAAATTCTAGCTTGGACAAGGGGTATCCAAGTATGCCCACGGATGTTCCAATGATGTGAAAATCCTTGGAGATACGAATAAAGTCATTTTTTTCGTGATACATTTTTCCGTCGACCCCATAAAACCCTTCGTCAAGATAAAGCACTGCCAAGTCTCTGTCGGGGTACAAAAATAAAGTTTCGTTGAGCTTAAGTTGCCGTATCGCAGCGTGCCATCGACCAAGGTCATCCACTTTCAACAAGTAATATCTGTCTGTGTCCTGGTGGTGAGCTAACGGGTCGGTGTTGTTAGGGTCGTCAAAAACGTGGCTTGCCGACAGCATTCGATATTGTCCAGCAACAAAACCTGACCCTAGGGTCAACCACCTCATTCCGTTCTGACCATTATTATCGTGCTCACGTCCGCGCACGATCATATAAACTGATGTTTTTAACAAGCTTACACAGTCGGCGAATGAGTGGAACTTTTCAGGCCGCTTAAGTTGTCTGGGGAGTTGTGGGATATTACGGTTCTTAGATTTTTTAGACATGGAGTTTACGCAGGTTGTATGATGGTAACTTTTTTATGACTTTAAAATTGCAACCCAAGCCGCAATCGCGCTTACTACTGAAGCGATAGCCGAAATCAGAGCGATCATCCAGGTCTTTTGGACGAAGCGCGAGGTTTTGGCAGACCTCAATCTTTCCTGTAATGCCGCTTCACGAAGAACTCCATTACTGTCGTACCACTCGTTGGGGGCCAATCCATGCTTTAGTGCCTCCCGCTTAAGCTCATCTCCCTGTTTTTCTTTCCAAGTCATGTGATTGATGCAACATTAAGAATATCTGAAAATTAACCTATTTTTACACCGACGTTATCTTTTTGCTCGGCGTCCGTGTTTTTGGCTCAAAGCGCTTCCAGCAACAGATCGCACCTTGGGACTTCGACTGCTTCGTAACAGTTTTGAAGCCGTTCGGGCTACCCGTCGACCAGTGGTCTTTGGATGTGCCATAGATTCGGCAGTTATGTGGATAAGCTCCGTCCTTGACGGATCCGGTTTAACCGGTACAATAGTAATGTAATCGAAAATAAATCGAAAGTCAATATATCCCCTATTCTATGCTCACCAAGCGGCAAAAACAGGCATTGGACTTCATTAAGTCCTATACCCAGAAAAAGGGGTTCGCACCCTCCCTAGAGGAGATTGGGAGGCATTTAGGACTTTCTGCTGTATCCACTGCGCATCACCATGTGCGAGCACTGGAAGATTTAGGCTACCTACGAAAAGAGGATAATCAGCCTCGTGCCATTGATGTTTACCAAAAAGAACAAATGGTACGCATCCCCCTTTCGGGAACCATTGCTGCTGGGAATCCAATCGAAGCCATAGAAGAAAAAGAATCTATTACAGTCCCTCGATCAATTCTGTCGCGTGGCGGAGATTTTTTTGCTTTAAAAGTTACTGGTGATAGTATGGTCGAGGAAAATATTGATGATGGCGATGTTGTAATTTTACGTCGACAAAACTTTGCTGAAACTGGGCAAAAGGTTGTGGCTCTGATAGACAACAGCGAAGCAACCCTAAAAAAGTTTTCTAAAGGAAGAAACAACGTCACGCTAATTCCCGGAAATTCAAAATATGAACCAATTACGTTGGAGCCAGATCGTTTAAATATTCAGGGAATTGTAATTGATGTTATTAAGACAGAAACTAGGATAGAAACTCTACCAAAAATAACTTTTACCCAAGAACTAGAAGTCCAAAGTAGACCGTTACCAATTGACCAAGTAGTTTGTGGAGATGCAATTGAAAATCTTAAAAAAACTCCTAGCAAGTCCGTTGATCTAATTATTGCCGATCCACCTTATAATCTTTCTAAGGGTAATAAGCTGCAGTGGTCTGCGGTTAGTGGCTACAAGGGGTTCGGTGGAAAATGGAATAAGGTAATGGAGGCGTGGGACAATCAAAGCCTTTCAGAATTATTTGAGTTTTCTTTTGCTTGGCTATCAGAATGTAAAAGAATATTGAAAGAAACCGGCTCCATATGGGTTTTTGGCACTTACCACAATATTGGAGTAATAAATACAATTTTCCAACTACTTGAGATCGAGATTATCAATGAGGTTATTTGGTACAAAAGAAATGCCTTCCCAAATTTATCAGGCCGAAGGTTGACAGCGAGTCATGAAAATTTACTCTGGGGACATGTTGGAAAGAAACGATCATATTATTTCGATTACAAAACAGCAAAGGCCTTTTTTAGTCCAAACGACCTTCTCAAACCTGAAGGTAAACAAATGCGAACCGTGTGGGATATTCCAAATAATAAAGAATCTAACGAAACTAAATTCGGCAAACATCCAACCCAAAAACCACTAAGTGTTTGTAAAAGGATTATCTCGGTTGCCTCAAAAGAGGGGGATATTATTCTTGCCCCATTTACAGGAGCCGGGTCAGAGTGTGTGGCCGCAAAAATGCTTAATAGGCATTATATTGGCATTGAGTTAGAAAAAGAGTATGTAGATATTGCAAAAAAAAGACTCGAGAATTGTAAAGTCCAAACTTCTTTCTAATATGATCCTCCCACCTCTCATAAAATGGAGTGGTAGTAAGCGATCTCAAGCTAAACAAATAGTTAGCTACTTTCCGAGTCACGTAAATACTTACTATGAACCATTTTTGGGTGGTGGTTCGGTGCTTGGCTTTCTGACACCCAAAAAGGCAATTGGCGGAGACTTATATAAACCGCTGATCGACATTTGGAAAGCCGTTCAGAAAACGCCGGGGGAAGTAGTTTCTGAGTATGAAAAAAGGTGGAATTTTCTACAAAAGAAAGGGTATAAATATTTTTATACTGTTCGTGATAACTTTAATAAGACTAAAAACCCTCACGACCTACTTTTTTTATCCAGAACCTGTGTAAATGGATTAATTAGATTTAATAAAAACGGCGAGTTTAATAATTCGCTCCATCATTCAAGAAAAGGTATCTCCCCCAAGTCTTTTAAGAAAGTTGTTTGGGGGTGGTCTAAAAAAATACCTAATTATCATTTTGTAAGTGGAGATTATGAAGTGATCACTAAAAACGTAAAAGAAGGAGACTTTGTTTACTTAGACCCACCCTACTTCAATACAAAATCTAGGTATATTGAATCCATCGACTACTCGAGGTTTATTAAATTCTTGGAGAATCTGAACAAAAAACAAATAAAATTTGCTTTGTCCTATGATGGAAAACGTGGCACTAAATCCTTTATAGTATCAATTCCAAGAAGGCTTTATAAAAAACATGTGCTCCTGAAGTCAGGAAACGCACCGTTTAGGAAACTACAAGACAAAAAAATAGAGCCCGTCTTAGAATCCCTCTATTTAAACTATTAGTTAGTGCTCTACTACTGAAACTCCGCCACCAAATCGGCGCGATAGTTTTTTTATTATTGAGAAAATTGCCCTTCCTTGTTTGTTGGCCTGCAAATGTATGACCACTTTATAGGACTGTTCTTTTGGTAGAAATTCAACACCAAATACTATATCTGTTTGCGAGGTTTTTAAGGTTTCGCGTAGATCGTTCTCATCTTTGTACTTTATAGCTGCCCCCGAGATGTAGCTAGAAAACTTTTTTGTATACTCTGTTTCAAAGGGTCTCCAAGGATCACCAAGTGAAATTCTAAAAGAATTTGGGGCTATACTAATTAAAGTCTTAACATACTTGATCAGTCTTGGTCCGATATTTTTTTCTAGCGTTCTTGAAGATTCCTTAGACTCAATCGTCAGTAATAGGTCAAGGGCATTCAATTGCACTAAATGATCTGGTCTTTTTGTAGTCGGTCCGGAAACTCTGGGTAATGATGTCCATCGATAACGTATTCTTGATTCAAAATCAAAAATATTAACTCCGCTCCAATCACCACCGGGTGGGTTGCACATTGCTTCAAATATTCCCTGTTCCTCGGCCAGAGAAAAAAGACTGTGGATTACAGAATCAATATCGTGTTCCCCAAAAACTGGAAGGTCTAGGGCCGCAACAAGCGGTTCATTGTTTGCTTCAAACGCTCTCTTTGGTATTTTAAATCCAACGATTCCTAGCTTATTGGTTGGGCTATCTGCGATAACGCCATTACTAAGATGCAGTATCGCTTCCCATAATCCGTTATCTCGGGAGAGCGAGAACATATCATCACGGAGTTTTTTCCATGTACTTGGCTTTGCGGGTCCATAAATTACAGTAAGCATATCCACTTCATCTTGACCCAAAATCATTCTTACTAACGGTGTTAGACCTCGATCCGGTCGCGAATCATCACCCCTTGGCTTGAATCCGGCTACCCAAACAATCGCTAGTGGCTTATTATTTTGAGCTAACCAAGTCAAAAAATCCGACGAAACTTTGTTTTTATAGATTAGTCCCACCTTTTTAGCAAAGTCAGTCCTTTTTGCCTCGTCCAGGATACACATGGGCATATCAACTGATCCAAGCGCCGAAGCACCAATTTTTTGTGTAGCCAGAATCAGTTTTTTAAAAGAAGGGGTAAGACCTTTAATGCCAGTCTTCTTTCTCCAATTCATGGAGCGATTAATCAGCCACTTCGCTTTCTCTAGGCCCGTTTTTCTTTCTAATAGTTGAACCCACTCAATTGGGGTAAGAATATCCTTCTTTTTTCTTTGTTCAGCTAGTATTCTTACGACTTCCTTAGCTTTTTCACGAATTACTTTAGTTACTGATTCAGCGCCCTTTTTATCGTCAAGAATAATTGCTCTAGTGAGAACTAATGCGTCAATATTACCAAAACATTTTTTGAACAGTTCGAGGTTTTTTAGATCAATAGATGGGCTTGGTGCATAGATTGGCATACAGATAGTGCCTTCCTCTTGACCAGCCGCTAAGTATGAAAATGGAACTAGGGGATTCGGAAATCGTGGCGCTTTGATTCTTCTTGCTGAATCAAGTTCAACGCCACCGATCTCGGCAAAGTATAAAAAAGGTACATGGCTACCGGCTAGTGCTAGAGCTCTTCCACTCCTTTGCCAAGCATTGTTCCCTGCAGGTAATGCCCCGCTGAATTCTAAAGCGAGCAATGGTTTTTCAAAAGACTTATCTTTGTCCGAGACTAACTCAGTTATCAAGGCATCAGTAGCCTCACGTAGCGACGCCCCTCGTGAAACCAAGTACTTTTCTAGTTTAAACTCCCAGCGTCCATAGCCCGGGAAAAGTTTGACCCTAATAATTCCACCGGAATCAGTTTGAAGCTCGTACTCCGGCGCGTATGGTGGGCTAGCAACGAGTTTTATTTCTGGGGATTTATTATTTAGAGAGCTAGAAAGCAATTCAAGAGCGTGTTCGCACTCAAGAATATTGTCACCGTGAATTCTTAGTTTTCTGACTTGAGGATTCATTGTTCCAGAAAGAATGTGACGTGTTTTTGATAAAGTCGAGCTAATTCAAGTAGCTGTGTCACATCAAGCCGAACTTGGCCGGATTCAATTTTAGAAACCAAAGACTGGGTAACACCAAGGTGTTTTGCCACCTGTTTTTGATCCAAACCAGCCTGTTTTCTAGCCAATTTTAACTTGTGGACAATTCTCTTGCTAATCGGTGAGTATATGTTTTTTCGCATATTTGACAGTATTCAGTAATCATCATATATTCACTTGAGGAATATTCATAATAGGAATACGGAAGAGAAAAGCCCGCGTTCGCCCCAAAAGAAAGTTCGAGCCGATATTTTTTACCGGTTGCTTGGCGGTTTTTGAAAAGGCGCGCCCGGGCGGCGGCTGCGGGGGCGAAGGGGCGCTAGCCGCCGCCCGCAAAATCCGTTCGAATCTGCGCGTATATACTGCACCAGTCGGTAAATGAGCGAAAATCGGCCGCGGCCGACCACCCGATTTTCGCTTCGTAGCCGAGTTTTCCCCCTTTGCGCCCTTAAGGGCGCGGGCGAACGCGGGCTTTTCTCTCCTAACCCTAGGATATGAAATATTATCTCTACGCTAGAAAATCTACCGAGGAAGATTCACAACAGGTTTTAAGTATTGAAGCCCAATTAATTGAATTAAAAGAATTTGCCGCCAAAGAAAAACTTGAAATCGTCGCTTCCTTTCAGGAAGCAAAAACCGCCAAGGAACCGGGCCGAACGAAGTTCGGCGAAATGCTGGATTCAATCGAGAAAGGTAAGGCTGACGGAATACTCGCTTGGCATCCCGACCGCTTGGCACGCAATTCCGTTGATGGTGGTCGAATAATTCACTTGGTAGATCGCGGATTACTCAAAGCCATGAAGTTTCCGACCTTTTGGTTTGAGCCAACGCCGCAAGGATTATTTATGCTCTCGATTGCTTTTGGCCAATCCAAATACTTCGTCGATAATCTCCGCGAAAATATTAAACGCGGTCAGCGACAAAAACTTCGTCGCGGAGTTTGGCCAGGTTGGGCGCCGCTGGGTTACGATAATGATCGGATAAATAAAACCATTATCGTTGATGATAAAACCGCACCGCTTATTAGAAAAATGTTCCAACTATATGCTACCGGGGAGTATGGTTTTCAAGACCTCGCTATTTTATTCAGCAAAAAAGGTCTGACAACTCGCTTTGGTGGTCCGATAGCTATAGGTAACGTCCAAAAGTTACTCCGCAATCCATTTTACTCCGGACTAATTCGTTACAACGGAGAATTATACCCAGCGGCGCACAAACCAATTATCTCCAAACGATTATTCGACGAGTGCCAAGCGGTCATGGCTCGCCGCGGTAAACCTCAAGCGAAACACAATAAGAGTCATTTGTTCGGCGCACTGATAAAATGCTCCTGCGGTTGTTACATAACTGCCGAAGTTCAGAAAGGACATACGTACTATCGCTGTACTAAGAAAAAGGGTTTCTGTTCTGAAAAAGGCTACTTGCGAGAAGAAGCGTTAGTCGAGCAGATTCAAACGATCTACAAAAACCTAGCACTTCCCGATGATTGGACAGACAAGATGTTGGCGAAGCTAGAAGAAGATCGAGAACAGGAAGCAAGGCAGTCTGGTGAGCTGGTAATGTCGCTTGGAGACCAAATAAAGGCCACGGACGTGAAACTAGACCGCCTGCTCGACTCTCACTTGGAAGGCGCTATTGAAGCCAGCGAGTATAAAGCTAAGAAAGAGAAACTTCTTGGCCAAAGGGTTTCTTTAGAACAGCGAATTGATGAACTTCGGCAGAAAGGCAGTTTTTGGCTCGAACCGATGAAAGAGTTTCTTTTACGCAATAAACAAGCCAAAATCCTGGCTAACCGCGGCGAGCCAGCCGAACTTCGTGCATTTCTGAAAAATATCGGCTCGAACTTTCTTTTGAAAGGGAGAAAACTCGGCTACGAAGCGAAAATCGGGTGGTCGAGCGCGCGCGATTTTCGCTCATTTACTGACTGGTGCCGGGGAGAGGATTCGAACCTCCACCTCCTTGCGGAGACTAGGTCCTAAACCTAGCGTGTCTGCCATTTCACCACCCCGGCGTGCCAACAGTAACCATAGCGCGCCTGCCCTGCTGACGTCGAGCTTGGCGCGAACTACCTGATGCAGCGATATGTTTTCCTGGGTCTACCAGCACCTCGGCCCGTGGTCCGGCTCTGGAACGTGTTACGTTCCTCGGCTGGACTTTACGAGCCACCACCCGCCCGCGTCGTTGTTAGCGGACACATTATGCGTCTTCCGGCCGCAGCAGTCAATCCCGTTAGAGCGGTGTCTGCAAGACGCCAGTGGGTTCTTGATTACCTTGGGCTTTGTGATCAGGCGCTCTAGTGGGGTCACTCCGTCAGAAGCTACGCTGACTTAGCTCCGGATTATGGTGTCAGGACGAGGCACGAAAAGAGAGGCTTCTAACGGGGTCAGCCTTCGACAGCCCCAAACGCCTTTGGTAGACTGGGTCTGGAGGTCCATGGAAATCAAGAGAACAACGCGCCGTCAAGCTCGACGCAATCTCCCCCCGCGCCGGTTCTTGGCTGCAAAGAATCCGTCCGGCTTCACGCTGCTCGACACCGTTTTGACCTTGTTTGTGGTCGGTACAATGGTCCTGTTGTTCGCCAGCCTTATCAACGCTCGTCAGATCAACCGACGTGTCTTGTTCCGCGCCCAGGCCGCCGCCCTGGCGGACGAGGAATTGAACGCGCTCCGGCGCCTCGGATTCGATAATCTTACGAACCAAACAAACGGATCGTTTCACACTGTTCTCTACCCGGCTGGCAGCTGGCGCATTCTGTCCGAGATGAGCGCCGACCATTCAACCCCGAATGTTCTTGAGCTGTCCGTCAACACCGGCATCGGCAATGCTGTTTCCGGCCGCCGACTTTTCCCCGCCGGCGTCTACGACACGTCTACGCTCGAGGCGAAATGGAAAGTGGTCAACGACAGTCCGGCCGGTTGGGCCATCGGTTTTCTGTTTCACGCCAGCGATTCGGACAACGGCTATCGCCTACGGATTGCCGCCACTGGCGCCGATCTCGATGGCGGCGTGGCTGATAGTCACAACCTCTATCTGGAGTCATTGTCGGATGGTGCGGCCACCGCGGTCTTCGCCAAAGCCACGAGTGTCGCCATCGCCACCGGCACTTGGTACACGCTGCGAGTTGAATTGGCTGCCACCACACCAACCATCAAGATCTACATCGACGGCAACCAGCAAGACACGAGCACCATTGCCGACACCGCGCATACCTCGGGCGCGGCCGCGCTCCTCGGCTGGGGCGGCGTCCACGCCTACGTCGACGACGTCCAGACCATGACCGCGACCACCGAAACCTGGGACTTCGACGCCGACACCGCCATCCCGGCCGCCTGGGTCCGCCTCGGTTTGAACGAACTTCCTGACAACACGCCCAACACGTTCGACGATAACGGCTTGCTGAGTATTGAAGCGTACCCGACCGGCAGTACGACGCTGAAGAAAGTGACGGTCACTATCCAATGGCAGGATGGGCCGTCAAGCCGAAGCTACACCACCACCAGTCTTATTGGTCAGAGCGATCTGGGAATATGACCCCGTTAGAAGCTCCTCGGTTGAACCACCATGCTGCTGACCGGAGAGGTAACCACGCCACCTGGCCACAACGGCCGGGCTTGACTTTGGTTGAACTGATGATCAGTATTTTCGCTCTCGGCTTTGTGACCACGATTGCCAGCACGTTGTTCATTGATTCTACCCGCTTCGTGCGCGATGAGGGGCAGCGGATTGTGGTCGGCGAGAATGCCGGTCGCGTTTTTACGGTCCTTGACCCCGTCTTGCGACAAGCTAAAGAGGTTCTCGATAGCGTCACAATTGACGGCACCGAATACTCGACCGGCACAACGACCGTGGTCTTGAGCCTCCCAAGCTTGCTCAGTGACGGCTCGCTCTCGGCCAGCGACACGGACACCGCCGTCATCACCCATGACACTTCCCAGGCAGACTATCCGGTCATTCGCTACCTGCTTGACCCGGCCCCAACCTCAACCCGGGCCAGCCTCAATCAGGTGGTGGTGGAGAAAGCCAAAGACCTCTATTTCCGCTATACTACGGCTGCGCCCATTACCGGCCTGACGATGACCATTGCCGTGGCAGATACCGTCGCCGGGCGGTCCTTCACCAAAACCATCGTCCTCTATGGCACGTTCCGCAACCACCCCTAAACGTCCGCTCCTGCGCCGGAGCAGCGCCTTGGCGCTCAGCGTCGTCTTGCTGAGTGTCATTGCCATCCTGGTGCTGACCATCTTCAGCCGCACCGACGGTCACGTTCGGACCGTCAGCCGCCGAGTGAACGACCAAGAAGCGATCCGCCTGGCCGAGGCCGGGGTTGAAAAAGCCGTCTGGTGCCTCAATAACCCGTCGAACACCACCGACTGCCCCGGCAATCCGAGCTACACTGGTGAAACCAACGTCGCCCTCGGGCGCGGGCACTTCACCACCACGGTCAGCGGTTCGGGCCGGAGTCGAGCGATCGACGCTTACGGCACGGTCAGCGGCGCGCTGACCACCACCACCAAGCATGTTCAGGTCCGACTGGCCACTACCGCCGCGTCGGAATCTTTCCAGTACGGAGTACAAACTGGCACCGGCGGGGTGACCATGGAGAATAACGCTTTTGTCGACGGCAATCTCTATTCCGCCGGCTCGGTCATTGGTGCCAATGGTTCCCATATCGATGGTGACGCGGTTTTAACTCCCAGCGATCCCACCCAAGACGCAGTTTCAGATCCGTCCGTCAGCCCCTTGCAGACGCTGACCGTTGGCAGCAACAACAGCAGCAATGACTGGCTGGCCCAGAGCTTCGTGCCGTCCGTGACCGACAAAATATACAGTCTCTATCTGAAAATTGCCAAGCACAATGCGCCAACGTCGAACATTACGCTGATGATTTACTCCAATAACGGCGACAATCCGGACAGCGACCTGTCCGATGGCGGACAAGCGCTGACGGTGTCGGTGCCAAACGACAGCCCGTCGGGTTGGGAGGATGGTTGGACCACGCAGACGTTCAACCCGCCGACCAATCCGGTCCTAGCCGCTGGGCAGAAGTACTGGTTAGTGATCAAAGCTAGTTCAACCAATAGCACCAAATACTGGGTGGTCGTCCGCAGCCCAAATGACAACAGCTATGCCGAGGGGACCGCCAAACTCGACGGCGATACGAGCACAATGTTCAGCGCTTGCGCCGGCGGTTGTGATATCGCTTTCCAGGTCAACATGGGCGGCGTGCCGCCGACGCTCAAGGTGCCAAACGTCGAGGGCAACGGGTATGCACGGACCATCGATTCCACCACCCTCGGCGGCAAAGCCTACTATCAAAACCTGGCTGGCACGGTCAAGGCCGCCGGCGGCAGCGATACCTGTAGCGAAGGTGAATCCGGCCCGAATTGTTTTGATGATTCCGATGACCAGCCGACCGCCGACTTTCCCATCTCATCGGCCGAAATCGCCCAGATGGAGACCCCGGCGGTGGGCGGTGGAACCACCGCCTGTTCCCCCAGTTGCACCATTACTGACGGCACGACCATCGGTCCCAGGAAATACGATGGCAACGTCACCATTGACGGCACGGTCACGCTAGCCGGAACTATCTGGGTCAAAGGCAACTTGACATTCAACGAAGGGGCAGTCATCAAGCTAGCCGACGCCTACGGCGGCGACAGCGGCGTGGTCATCATCGACAACCCGGATGACGCGGCCAGCGGCAAGTTGATCGCCAGCAACGACTCATGTTTAGTCCGGAATAGCACCAGCGATACCTACGTCATGGCGATCGCCACCAGCCAGAGTCTTGACGTCAACGATCCGGCGGCGAATATCAACAACAATTTTTGCAAAGCCGATCTCCACCCCAACGCGGCGGCGGTCATCTACGTCCCCAACGGCTTGGCCAAACTGAGTAACAACACGGCCCTGAAAGAAATTACCGCCGAGTCGCTGTATCTTTTACAAAACGTTGGCATCGCCTACGAAACCGGCTTGGCCAGCATCGTTTTTTCCTCCGGACCCGGCGGTTCGTGGGTCTACCGCCGCGGTTCGTACCAGGTTGTCGATTGATTCAGCCGCGCTTCTTCTTCCATTCCGCAACGAGATTGCCAGCGGCCAGAAGGGTATCAAAAGTCCCAGTATCTAGCCATTCGCCCGAGTACATCCGAACGTCAAGCTCGCCCTGCGACAAATAGGCTTTGTGGACGTCGGTAATCTCCAGCCCGCCGCGGGCTGAGAGCTTGAGCTGCTGCGCGATCTCGACCACACGGGAGTCAAAAATATAGAGGCCGACAATGGCAAAGTTGCTCTTCGGCCGCTTCGGTTTCTCGTCAATCGAGACGACGCGGCGGCTGGCGTCAAATTCAACCACCCCGAACCGTTCCGGGTCCGGCACTTCGGTGGCAAAGATCCGTCCGCCGCGTCGGAACGTAGTGATGGCTTCGTGAATCTGGTCGTCTTGGCCGAGGAAAATGTTGTCGCCCAGAATCATCGTTACGTTCGCATCGCCGATGAAACTGCGGCCGATGAGATACGCCTGCGCCAAACCTTCGGGTTTGTCCTGGATTTCGTAGGTGAACTTCGCTCCCCATTCTTTGCCCGAACCAAGCACGCGGAGAAAATCACCAGCTCGATCTGGAGCAACAATGATCAGAACGTCTTTGATCCCCGCCTTAAGCAGCGTTTGCAGCGGGTAGTAGACCATCGGCTGGTCGTAGACTGGCAGCAGCTGTTTGCTCGAAACCATAGTTAATGGCCGCAGTCTGGTCCCGGCTCCACCGGCGAGGATAATTCCCTTCATGGTCATGTTCAACCAGAATAGCCCAGCTCGGCCAGGTAGTCACGCAGCGCGTCCTGCCAAGAACGAAGTGGTGGTCGTTTGGTATTGAGAAGCACCGACCATTCCGGTCGCTTGGCCGGACGCGGCAGAGCCTCGCTCTTGATTGGCTTGATCGGCGTGGACAATTGCGCCTGCCGGAGAATCTCGGTGGCGAATTCATACCAGGTCGAGGCCAGCTCGTTGACGCCGTGGTAAATCCCATATGGCGCGCGATCAAGCACGAGCTGCTTGATGAATCCGCTCAAGTCTCGGGTAAAGGTCGGTTTTCCGTGTTGGTCGTTTACCACAGTCAATTCTGACTTTGTCTTGGCTAGATTGAGAATCGTGTCGACGAAATTTCGTCCACCCGATCCATACAACCACGAAGTCCGAACTAGATACCACCGTGCCGCATGGCGGCGCAACAATTCTTCACCATGAAGCTTGGTTAGGCCATAGGCATTGATTGATGGCCCCGGTTCATCGTCTTCAGCGTAACCTTCCTCCTTGGTTCCGGAAAATACATAGTCTGTGCTGATGTGCACCAGCGTTATTTTATGTTCGGCACATGTCTTGGCCAGGTAACCGACAGCGGTACTGTTGACCCGTTCTGCAACCGCCTCTTCCGTTTCGCATCGGTCAACATCAGTATATCCAACGCAGTTGATCAGTAGTTGTGGCCTGATCGTGGCCAGAGTCTGCCGAATCTGGACCGGATCGGTAATGTCAAGCTCGCCCCGGTCCAACCCCAAGACCTCATGGTCGAACCAGGCGTCCAGCATAGCCTTCCCCAGCATCCCAGCCGCGCCAGTAACAATGAGTTTCATTGGGGTCTCGGTCGGCGGTCCCCTCCCCCCAGCGACAGCGGGGGCTTAAGACGGAGGCTGGCCGCAGCCCTGGGAGTGGTAGCCCACCAGTCTTGATGATCCCGATACCACCGCACGGTCCCGCGCAACCCTTCCTCCGCCGGCACCTGAATCTTCCATCCTAAATCTTTAATCTTCCTCACCTCAACCGCATACCGGCGATCATGCCCAGGCCGGTCGGTGACGTGTTCAATCATCGATTCATCCATGCCCAGTTCATCGAGAATAAGTTTTGTGACTTCTAGGTTTCTCCATTCGGGTTGGTGGTTTGCACCGATATTATAGATCTCCCCGACGTTTCCTTTCTCCAAAACAATATCAATCGCCCGACAATGATCATCGACGTGCAGCCAATCGCGAACCTGCTGACCATCGCCGTAGACCGGAACTTTCTTGCCCGGCAATAAATTAGTGACGAACAGCGGCAACATTTTTTCTGGGTGCTGATACGGACCGTAATTATTCGTGCCGCGGGTGATCATGGCTGGCAAGCCATAGGTCCGGACATGGGCTAGAACCAATAAGTCGGCTGCCGCTTTGGAAGCCGCATAAGGGCTCGAGGGCTTGAGCGAATCAGATTCTTTGGCAAATTCACCAGCCGGTAGGTCACCATAGACCTCATCAGTCGAGATATGGACAAAAGTCTTGACCTTATGGTGGCGGGCGGCTTCAAGCAGAACATTCGTGCCAAGAACATTAGTATGCAAAAACTCATTGCCGCTATGGATCGAGCGGTCAACATGGGTCTCGGCCGCGAAATTGATAATGGTGTCGAATCCGTTATTCGTTACCGAGTCGACCGTCTTGGCATTAGCAATATCACCGCGTACAAAATGATACCGCGGGTCCTGAGCCACATCTTCCAGATTGGCCAGGTTGCCGGC
The DNA here is from genome assembly GCA_016193315.1 of Candidatus Kerfeldbacteria bacterium. Lineage (GTDB taxonomy): Bacteria > Patescibacteriota > Patescibacteriia > SBBC01 > CAIJZX01 > JACPSJ01. The sequence goes on along the minus strand of JACPSJ010000006.1, from coordinate 10,082 downwards.
GTAGGTCAGCTTGTCGAGATTCCAAATCTCCCAGTCCGGGTGAGATCGGAGGGCATGACGGATGTAGTTCGAGCCAATGAATCCTGCACCACCGGTCACCATGACCTTTGTCATGCAGTCAGTATACCACGCGATTGTGGTAGACTGAGAGCGTGTCAACATTGATGCGCGTTCTGAAATTCTTGCTCATCGTCGAGGCTGGGGTGATGCTTGTGATTGGTATCCTGGTCGCCGGTTCCTGGTGGAGTAAACGTGCGGAGCGGGAGTTCTATCGCCAACTTCTCGCCGGTTGGGTTGAATCACCTACTCAAGAGAACAATGGCAATGGCGCGACTCTTGCGAACACGTCGATCCCTACACCAGTTGAAAAACCCTGGATCCTGACTGTCGGCGGCGATATCATGCTTGATCGAAATGTCCGCCAGTCGATCGCCAAACGCGGCCGAACCTACCCCTTTGAGGCCATCCGGTCAGAACTGAATGGCGATATTGTCCTGGCCAATCTCGAAGGTCCATTCACGGACAGTACCAAGTACGCCGTTAGCGGCGGGGCCTTGATTTTTACTTTCGACCCGGCCCTGGCGCCGGTGCTCAAAGATGTTGGGTTCACCACGTTGTCGCTCGCCAATAACCACACCCTTAACTACGGTCAGGCCGGCCTCGACAACACGCGGCGAGTGCTGCGGGAAGCCGGTTTGGATTTCTTCGGCGACCCGCGGAACGCCCACGGCTTTGGCATCGTCAAGACCGTGGCCGGACATCGGCTCGCGTTCATTGGCTACCACGGGTTGGTCGTAGGTCTAGAAACAATTCTGGCAGATATTCGCGAGGCCAAAGCTCAAGAATTATTCGTCATTGTCATGCCGCACTGGGGTGCCGAGTATCAGCTGGGAATCCAGCCACGACTGCAAGAACAGGCGCATCAGCTAGTCGACGCCGGCGCTGATCTGATCATTGGCGCTCATCCGCACGTGGTCGAGCCGATCGAACTGTACAATGATAAGCTCATTTTCTATAGTCTGGGCAATTTCCTATTCGATCAGTATTTCTCCGAGGACACACTCGAGGGGTTGATGCTCCAGTTCACCTTACGCGCCAATTCCACGGATATCGAACTACAACCAATTCGCACCACCGACCAGCAAGTTCGATTGTTGACTGATGAGCGGCGTGACGCGATGCTCGAGCGGTTGGCCAAAGATTCGGCCATACCAACGGAGTTGCGGACGCAAATTAAGACTGGCCATCTGTCCTGGCCGCTGCGAAACGGCGAATGACCACGAATCTACAAATGGCCCCTCTACGAATCCACAAATGGCTACGAACGGTTTGTCACAATTACTTCGTTATTTAACACGCGTTTGGGATGAATGTATTTGGCCCGGAAATTTACTATTATTCCAAGTTTAATACTGGCGCTTTTCAAATACCTTTTCATTTGGAAGAAGTCATTTTCTTCAAGAAACCTTTTTGCCTTCAGATCTACGATAATTCTGCCTTCAATGGTAAAATCCACTCGATTGGAAAATCTGCCTCCGACGAGATATGATCGTTCGCGTTCATACCTCAAGCCACTCGTCTTTAGCTCCCTTTCCAGCGCATCTCCGTACTGCCGTTCACGACAAAACCTGCCCAATTCCTTATGGATCCTAAAGAATATTCCTACCAACTGATACGACAAATCCTTCTCAATAACATTTCCCTTAATGGTCCGCATGATTAATTACCACAACGCAAATACGTGGCTCGGTCAAGCCACTGACATGCACAATATATGAGTATTGTGACTCCGTCAACCTCGTTGGGGGATTCGTCTGAATGTTCGTAGATTCGCGTACTAGTAGATTCCCAACCAACTTCCTCTGGGGCGCCGCGACGTCGGCTCACCAGGTTGAGGGTAACAACCATAACGACTGGACCGAGTGGGAAAAACTCGGCCTGGTGAAGAGCAGGGAACAATCCGGTCGAGCCTGTGGACACTACGAACGGTTCCGCGAGGATTTTGCCTTAGCCAAAGAACTCGGGCACAACGCCCACCGCTTCTCCATCGAATGGAGTCGGATTGAGCCGCGGCCGGGCCGGTTTGACCTGGCGGCGATTGATCACTACCGGCAAGTCCTGGTCGAGCTCCATCGTCTAGGCCTCGAGCCTCTCGTCACGCTTTGGCACTTCACCAACCCGATTTGGATCCGCAACCAAGGCGGTTGGACGAATCGCCGGACGATCGACGACTTCGGGCGTTACGTTCAGGCGATCGTCGATCAACTCGGCCATCTGATCACCCATTGGGTGACGCTCAACGAGCCGACAGTTTACACCTCCCACGGTTACATCAGCGCCTACTGGCCGCCGCAGAAAAAAAACTACTTGTCAGCCTGGCAAGCCATCCGAAACTTAGTCACCGCCCACCGCCTGGCGTACCAAATCATCCATCGCCGCTGGCCAGCGGCGAAAGTGGGCGTCGCCAACAACCTTAATGATTTCGCCGCCGCTCGGCCCGGGCACCTGCTGGATCAAGGACTGCGTGCGTGGGCCGACTTCTGGCACAACCGCTGGTGGCTCAACCAAACCTACGACACCCAGGACTTCCTCGGCATCAACTACTACTTTCACCATCCGCTCCGTTGGCGCTGGGTCGGCCCGACAAAACTGTTCGCCCCCCAAACGCCGCCAGCCGCACCGCAATCTGACCTCGGCTGGGAAATCTACCCGACCGGACTCGGTCTGGTTCTCGAATCGGTCCGCCCGTATCAGCTGCCGATTATCATTTCCGAGAACGGCGTGGCTGACGCCGATGACCATTTGCGGGCGGCCTTCATCCGCGACCACGTGGCGCAGGTCGACCACGCCATACGACACGGCCTCGACGTCCGTGGCTACTGCTATTGGTCCTTGCTCGACAATTTCGAATGGCGCGAAGGTTTTACGCCCCGGTTCGGCCTAGTCGAAGTTGACTATCACACGCTGAAGCGTACAATCCGTCCCAGCGCCCACGCCTATCGACAGCTCATTGTGCAACACAGTCGCTCCAGGTCATCTTCATCGTCACCAACGGCGTAACAACGGGCATCGTCCAGCAAGGGGGATCCGTGAAGTCCAAACAGGAACTTGGTTTACCTTGGTGGGTCGCATTAGCGGAGGTAGTGATCTGCGCGCTCTCAGTACCGTACTACGTGGCGACCATGAACCGGAGCCCGGGCCCCACCTAGGAAGTCGGTTTCCAGGCTGCGGCCCGCGAGAATTCTCAGAGAGCCTCACCAGGAGTGAGGCTTTTTCGCAACAGCACGACAGAAACTCCACTTCGTGTCAAGTTTTTTGTAGTTATCCACGCGTTTCGCCCTTTTCCCTCCTTGACAGGCGAGTTTCAAGAATGTATACTAAGCCCTGCTTAATCAATGACTTTGGCTCGTATGCGAAAGACAGCCGTGAAGGAGACCGTCGTCGGCTAGGAAGACCGCCAGAGCCTTCTTTTGCACCGAGCCGCCGACGAGGCGGTTTTTGCAACTCCTTAGCCCTTTTAACAAAAACTGGTTGCATCCCGCACTCGAGCAAAGCGAGTAGTGCGGGACCGCCTCCGCACGGGTGGGGAGCACTTCGAACCCGAGCGTAGCGAGTGGTTTGGGGTTTCCCCAATCCGCCCCTCCCATCACCATCGAGCATCGTATCTGAATCACCATTACTGACGGCTCGGATTCGATCCTTGACTTCAAAGTAGACGTGGGACGCTGCTCAGTATAGTCGTGCTGTTCTGGGAGGGGGAGCACGAAAATATGGGTAGCGTCCCGCCAGTAGTTGGCGTCGGTGTTGGCGACCGTGATGGACTTAACGACTGCGGAGTCGTTGGGGCATCCACCATGGCGTCTCCGTTCGTCGGTTGACAACCACCGACGCTGTAACGGGGGTCTCGTGATTGCTGAGCGGAGAATGAGATGCGTCTCAGCCCGAAGGGCCTCCCTCCATCATCGGAGATCCCCGACCCTTTGGGGGATCCTGCGCTCGAGTTGAGCGAAGCGGCAACAGAAGCGGAAAACTCGATGTGCAGGATCCACCGCTTTCCATGATCGGCGCGGTCTGATTCTTGAGGAGTTGTGAGGTCCCCTCCCTCGCTTGAATTGGATGGTGCCGAATGTTTCAGGCTCGCTGACTCCGCGCCACGCGGGGAAGGGGACCGGGTAACGGCCTCGATCACTGTCCGGGGAGATCGCGCTGCCCGTACCGGACACTCGAGGGCTTAGTGCTCACGCGCCCGGCCCCCTGATGGAGTTATCTGTACATTGAAACGTAACGAGTTGGGCGATTCCAACGATGAGTATCCAGCCATTTCGGTCCTCCTGCGCTATAACGAAGTGGAAAAGAAAAAGAGGAACTAATCGGCGGTTCGCCCAATACTCTAGTGCCGAGCGCACGTACTCGATCCTCCCGCCCCCAATGGGGCGGCTTCAGGGGCCAGGGTCGGTAGTGCGCTCGGCCCACCTTTCTTCGCAGCTCTCCCCTTATAAAGGGGAGATGTCCGGCCGGGCCGGACAGAGGGGTTAAGGCTCGAAGACATTCCATGTCCGTGAAATGACTTCGATCCTTCAACCTTTTGGGGCACTGACCGATGAGAGTCCATTTGGGGTGGCCTTGGCACGTCCTCCCATCATCGGCACAGGCCCCCGCCAATCAATGCGCCGGGCCCAACCGCGTCCGGGTCCTGGAAAGAACGCCCAATTCCTACCGTTTCTGGGCGCACTGCTCGGCGCATCAATCTGGGCGTCCGTCGGGACGACAGCGACGACCACTGTAGGCGAGTCCCGAAAAGACGAAGCCGAGGTCCTTGCTCGAGACCCATATGCGTACGCCCATATCGTAGCTCCGGGGCGGGGTGCCGAACGTGGGAAGACGGGTTGCAGCCTTCTCTTCCACGCTACGGTACTCCGCTTTCGGAGCATCTCAGCTGTACTTTTCTCAGCTCCACTGATTTGGTCATGACCCCGTCGTGACTCTTCCAGTGTCGTTGATCTTTCTAACAACTTGGGCGCACCTGCTGCAGGGTTGGGCTAAGACTGTGAGGGCTGGGCTCACCCTGGCGTGGCCGCGACCACGTGGCACCCGCGCCCGGCAGCGTAGCGCCCATTTCTAAAGCTCCGGGGAAGGAGCGTTCGTGTGATAAGCAAGGGATCGCCAATCCGGCGAGGGGCACACGACGCTCCGCCCAGGGCGCCAACCTGCACCTTCTGCAACAACACTGATTCGGCCACGACATTTGTCGTGACCCTCCCAGTGCGGTTGATCCTGGTCTTTCTATCACCCCTGGCGGGTGCCGACACGTCGGGCGCTGCTGGGTATCGTTCCACTCGGCAGTGAGACGCGACGCGCTTGGCACCCGCTTTCGTCTCCAGGACGGAGCGCTCGTGAAGTTTCCTCCTGGGCCTTCCCAAAGGTTCCGTGGATGTCAAGGATTCTTTACGACGCTCCGCTCCCTGGAGCAACGCTTGCCGAGCGGCGCATGCCAATCCTCTCATCTTCCTAGCGAGGAAATGGTGGAACCGGTTGCGCCCTCGGCCACTTCCGCTCCGAGTTGGGGCGCTCGACTGCACTCTGCGGCGGGGGCGCCCCTGCCAAAGGCTCTTTCGAGGCCCCGCTCGGACGGAATCTCTTCGTCCTTTCATCCACATTAGTGGTTCCATCACGATCCCTCGTGATGATTCCAGTGGTGTTGATCCAACCATCGGCAGTCAGACGTCAGAAAACAGGTGTCGGAAATAAGAAAATCAGAAGTCAGATCAATCTGACCTCTGGGCTCCGAACACTGACGACTGAACTCCGTCTTCCGCTATCCGGCTATTTGACAACTGAATAAGCAACGTAGGAAACAAGCATCAAAACCAGCCGTCAACGTTCGTTGATGGTTCTGGTCGTGACCGGCATCAGTGGTGGTGCCGGACACAATACTCTCGTCTTCCGACTCTTCGTCGGAACACAAGGGCGTATGGTGGATGCCTTGACACCAATGAACGATGAAGGACGTAGGAGCCTGCGATAAGCTTCGGGGAGGTGGCAACCAACCTTTGATCCGGGGATGTCCGAATGGGGAAACCCTCCAGGACAGAAATGTCTTGGAATCCGTGCCTGAATCTATAGGGCGCGCGAAGTGCACCTGGCGAATTGAAACATCTTAGTAGCCAGAGGAAAAGAAAACAAGCCGTGCTACGCACTGGAAATCCCAAGCACCAAATTTCCAAGCACCAAGCAATATCGAATGACCAAAATCCAAAGTTCGAAACGTTCATGATTGACGTTTGGGATTTGGGAATTGGAATTTGAGATTTGTTTGGGATTTGGAATTTGGATATTTGGAGCTTCCAGCGCGTAGCGCGGATATTCCCTTAGTAGTGGCGAGCGAAACGGGAAGAGCCTAAACCTTTATTGCTGCTTCCGCAAGGGAGCAAGGGTCACAAGCCCGCACGCAATGATGGTGTTGCGAGATGGTAACGTCTAAAGCTTGTCGCGTCTAGTCCCGCTTCGCGGGACACGCGACCGCGTGCGAGTCCGAGTTTATCGAGGACGAGCTATACGCGGTGACTTTAGGAGTAGAGCGCATGTTTTACCCCACCCCCTTTCTCCCCCTCCCCTTCCCCGCCCCCGACTTGATCGGGGGAAGCGGGGATCAAGGGGAGAGGGTCGGGGGGTAGGGTGGGACCAGTCCATAGTCGAATCGGCCTGGAACGGCCAGCCACAGACGGTGATAGCCCGGTAGGCGAAATGGGCCCTCAAAAGCTTTACTGGTTATCGTCCTCAAGTACCACGGGACTCGTGAAATCCTGTGGGAAGCCGGGAGGACTAGACTTCCAAGGCTAAATATCATTGGTGATCGATAGTGAACTAGTACCGTGAGGGAAAGGTGAAAAGCACCCCGGTGAGGGGAATGAAATAGTATCTGAAACCATATGCTTACAAGCAGTCATAGCCTTGTGCTTCGCACAAGGAAATTCCAAGCACCAATTTCCAAATCCCAATTTTGGAATTTGGTATTTGTACTTTGGGATTTTCACGTGCGGAGCACGGGTGGTGGCGTGCCTATTGAAGAATGAACCTACGAGTTACTGCGTCCCACGTAGACTAAGGCCGAGTAGGCCGGAGTCGTAGTGAAAGCGAGCCTTCAGTGGCGACTGCTCTTGTGTGAGCGGATGACTGACCTTTGGTCGGTCGCGCCGCTCACGCCTGAGCCCGTGGGCCGGAGTAGACCCGAAGCCGGGTGAGCTACCCATGACCAGGATGAAGCGGCGGTAAAACGCCGTGGAGGTCCGAACCCGTGAGTCGTGCAACGCTCTGGGATGAGTTGTGGGTAGAGGAGAAATTCCAATCGAACTCGGCGATAGCTGGTTCTCCGCGAAATAGCTTTAGGGCTAGCGTCGGATGATCAACCGCGGAGGTAGAGCACTGAATGGGACGGCGTGGCGCAAGCCTAGTCGTTCCAACCAAACTCCGAATGCCGCGGTCCAACAGTCCGGCAGTCAGTCCATGGGGGCTAAGCTCCATTGGACGTGAGGGGAAGAACCCAGATCTCCAGCTAAGGTCCCAAAATCGGCACTCAGTGTATCAAAGGCAGTCTCGGGGCTCAAACAACCAGGAGGTTGGCTTAGAAGCAGCCATCCTTTAAAGAAAGCGTAACAGCTCACTGGTCGAGCCCGGGGGCGCCGAAAATGTATCGGGACTTAAGTGCCGTACCGAAGCTGAGGACCAGTGCTACGCACTGGAAATTCCAAGTACCAAGCACCAAAAAACAAGGAAATTCTAATGACCGAAATTCCAATGTCCAAAACGAGGCGTTAGGATCTCGGGGTTTCAATAATTGGACTTTTCCTTGGGATTTGGAAATTGGAATTTGGGATTTCCAGCGCGTAGCGCTGGTGGTAGCGGAGCGTTCGGTGTGCGCCGAAGCGGGAGCGCGAGCGACCGTGGAGCGCACCGAAGTGAGAATGTAGGTATAAGTAGCACAACGACGGGTGAAAACCCCGTCCGCCGTAAACCTAAGGTTTCCTGGGCAACGCAAATCGACCCAGGGTGAGGCGGGCCTAAGGCGAGGCCGAAAGGCGTAGCTGATGGACAGCCGGTTAATATTCCGGCCCGACGGCGTGATTATCGGAGTGATGACGTTTCTACCAGATCCATGCGTACTTTGGTTATGTGCGTGGCCGTGCTTCGCACAGTGGATGTAAGTAGTAAGATTTAGGATTAAGGATTGAAGAATCCGAACTTAAATCTTCTAACTTAAATCTTGCATCTGCTGCGCGGAGCGCAGCCGCCGGCGAACCCGCAAGGGCAAGCCAATATGGACGAGGTGGGAGCCAAGAAAAGTCATTCCGTTAGGTCACGACGTCTCCGTACCGTAAACCGACACAGGTGGGTGGGCAGCAAATCTGCTAAGGCGTACGAGAGAACCCTCGTTTAGGAACTCGGCAAAACAGTGGCCGTACCTTCGGTATATGGCCTGCCGTGCTTCGCACAGTGGATGTAAGTAGTAAGATTTAGGATTAAGGATTGAAGAATCCGAACTTAAATCTTCTAACTTAAATCTTGCATCTACCGCGCGGAGCGCGGCTGCAATAAATGACGTCAAGCGACTGTTTACCAAAAACACAGGTCCCTGCGAAAGCGTAAGCTGATGTATAGGGGCTGATGCCTGGCCAGTGTCAGAACGTTAAGGGGAGAGGTGCAAGCCTTGATCTGAAGCGCTGATGAACGCCGGCCGTAACTATAACGGTCCTAAGGTTTGCTCGACCACCCCGTCCCGCCATGCGGCGGGCCACCCCTCCTTAGAAAAGGAGGGGACGTGATCGGGCGAAGGACTAGGACTGTTGTAGTGAAGTGGTAAACATTCTACCGAAAACAGTGCAGTCATTCCGAATTAATGCCTCGGAATGAAAAGAGATCCTTCGTCCCGCAAGCCGCGGGACTCAGGATACGCTGCCTCGCCACGAAGTAATTCGTGAATGGTCCTAAAACACTCGGAGATATGCGAAAAACCCTCCACATGGAGACGATTCGCAGGGAATTAATCAGAGGAGGCATAAAATGCCACTCTATGATGTGGTGGCATATTATCGCCACCCAGTAGATCCATCGGTTCCTAGTAAAATTCTTGAAGAGAACCGAATGATGAACTCAGATGAAGAAGCGAAACGGTGGTTCCGCGAAGAAAAGATGAAGAAGACCATGAACTACGGATATGAACGCATAGAACTCATTCGTGGGTTCAGAGGAACTTCTGTCATCGATACACATCGCTACTAATTCCCCCAACGACTACAACCCGAGCACCTTGCAGTACGGGGCGACGACAACGAAGCTTGTCTGCCGCCGCCCCATCAGTTTTTCTGAATGCAAGGTTGAAGATATAGTCTGATCTGCATAGTAATATGCAGCAGTCACCAATCCCGGCGGCGCGAGCGATCTGTGGTGAGCGAAGTCGCGCTAAGCGCGACGAAGTCGAACCATAGCGAGCGCCGCACAAAGAAAAGATAGGTCGAGCACCGAACAGCCGAGCGTCAAACTTGCTTTGCGCGAGGATGGAGGTGGCGACTCAAGAGAGGGAAAGAGTGGCGTGGGACGAGGAAACCGTAGGTTGTCTCGCCCAGAACACAGTGAGCGAAATTCCTTGTCGGGTAAGTTCCGACCTGCACGAATGGCATAACGACTTGACGACTCTCTCAACGAGGGACTCGGCGAAATTACAGGACGAGTAAAGATGCTCGTTACCCACAGGTAGACGAAAAGACCCCGTGAAGCTTTACTATAACTTGACATTGCCCGCTCGGTTTGCGTGCTGAGCATAGGTGGGAGACTTTGAGCCCCCGATCCTGGTTGGGGAGGAGTCGCAATATGAAATACCACTCTCGCTGATCGAGTTGGCTAACCGAGCACCACTCTCTGCGGTTCGATGCTCAATCGGAACGTAGTGACTGGTGCTGGGAACAGTGTCTGGTGGGTAGTTTAACTGGGGCGGTTGCCTCCCAAATGGTAACGGAGGCGTTCACAAAGGTCAGCTAGGCGCGGATGGAAATCGCGCTGGTTCTGCAATCGGACAAGCTGGCTTCACT
>JACPSJ010000005.1 GCA_016193315.1 Candidatus Kerfeldbacteria bacterium | reverse complement strand
CAGAATCGTTTGCGTCTTTCGGGGCGAAGAAAAACCCAAGGCTGTCAGTGAGTTGTGGTTAGACGATTTTCAAATGCTCCGGCTGGCCGTTTTCGCTGTCGTAGAGAAGGATTCGGTCGGCTTCATTCGGCAGGACTGGCTCGAACCGGTCCTGTTGAATCCTCGTGTACAGATCGACCCAGGCCGGAGCCTCGCCTGCCCGGATTTTCGCTTCGTCCTCAACTCGTAAGCGCCTCATCAGCGGGCTTTGCTGCACCGAACCGAAACGATTGCTGTCCGGTAGTTGTCGCGGCTTGAGCTACTAAGCGGATTTTGTGCTACACTGGTTTTGTCAGGTAATTCATATGAAAAAGTACCCATTTTTCCTCTCCTTACTAACCGTTGCTCTCTTGGTTATTGGCGCCGCTTGCGCCCGGAAAGTGAGTAACGACAACTCATCCGGCGTCGGTGGCAATGACGACGAAAACGCTTCGATCGCCAACGAGTCCGAACAGGACGATGATAATAGTGGACCGGGCTCGGATGATCAAGCCAACGAGAACGACAATGAGAATGAGAATATCAATAGCGCGACGAATGAGAACGAGAACGAAAATGAGAACGTAAATGAGAATGAAAACGTCAACGAGAACGAAAATGAGAACGAAAACACCAATGCCGACGTCGACCGCCGCGGCGGCGAGGTGACCAGCGGTACCCTAACCGTCAAGAAGCCAGATCGGGACGATGAGCTCAAGTCGCCATTCGAGGTGGAGGGAGAATCGCAAGCTGACGCCGTCTACGTCCGCGTCAAGAACTCCAGCGGCACGGAAATATTCACTGTCCCGGTTGATGTCCGCAATGGTGAGTTTCATGTCACCCTGACCTTTGAGTTCACGAATACCGCCAGCGGCTCGGTCGAGGTCTTCGAGAAAGATGCGGGTGGCCAAGAAGCTAACCTGACTAGCATCCCGATCAGTTTCAAAATCGACTCTGACGATGATGAGGATGCTGATGAGAATGAAAACGAGAACTCGAACGAGAATGACAACGTCAATGAGAATGAGAACAGCAACGTGAACGAAAACGATAATACCAACGAGTCCGAAGACGACTAGGCGATAGCCTTGACAGCAAACGGACGAGCGACACAATGAAGGGAGGCCGCCGCGTATAGCGCGAAGCGCGCGCGGCGGGAGTCGGAAGGGAAACCGTAGGTTTCCCTCCGGGTAACAATAACCAGTAAGGCTTTTCCAAGAACCCCGTCAGATACTGTGGCGGGGTTTTTGGTACTTGACCGAAAACCCGGCGTCTGGTAAGGTCGCGCCGAAGTTATCACCGGCTCAGGATGCTCCTGACTGACCTTTCACATTTCACCAAGGAGGTTTGTCGTGAAACGATGTCTGTTGTTGTGTCTCGTGCTGCTGGCTGCGACCCGTCAGTCTGGTGCCCAAGTCATCCAGGCTTGGCAAGAAACTGGTGCCGCCTCGCAACCACTCTCTCCAGAGGCCGTCCAGGTACCGAATACTTCTCTAGGCGAGGAGTTCGGCAGTCAAGTCTTCATCGTCCGGAACGGCAGTGGGTTTACCACCAGCTACATGTTCAAGGACCGCAACGAGGGCAACCCGATCTACCTGGAAGACCTGGCTTTCTACGGCCGGCGCGAAGATGGCGTCTGGGTGCGGTATTTTCACCTACCCTATCCGTCGTGCACAGAGCGCGTCAGCAATGACATGAGGTTCTACCACCTGGGTTTCGGGCTGGGACCAGATTTCGACGGTTATCCAGTCGGGGCGCGGATCGGTTTCCGCTGGACCACCCGGTTCCGCAATGTCTTCTGCTCAACGCCCGTCGACAAGAACCAGGAATTCCAGCTCATCAAGGGCGAACCGCTGCCCAGCTACCCGAATCAGTACCCATCCTCAGTCCACAATCACTCCGGCAACACCGACAACCTCGGCGAGTCCGGCGGCAGCAAAACGAACATCGATCAGTTCTGGATCGTCGGCGGCCGCATCTACTGGTGGACGGATCACGCCTACGACTTCACATCCGCAGAATGTCAGCAGATGGGGGTCGATGCCGATACCTTCACCGTTCGGTCTCAAGGAAAGCTTCTGGCCCTCGGCGGCGTCGAAGGGAACATTGATGACGACAACGACAACGATTTCCCTGACGGCTTCCTGCACACGCTGACGAACGTCTGTCTGCGGACGCCGTGGGAGTTTCCCGGCGACAACTCGAGCAGCCGGCTCTGGACCTTGGCCCAGTTCCAAGACAGTATCGCGGCGCGCGGAGGTCTGTGGGCCGCCGCCCACCCGTTCTCCAGCTTCCCGATTCCGGGGGTCAACGCCCAACTGGGCATCTGGCAACCCAGCCACATTGCCCTGGCCATGCCCGACCCGAATTTCCTCGGCTGGCAGATCTGGAACCGGCCGCGGTCTTCGACGCGGGTGGTGGTCAGCGATCTCAACCACATCAACCCCTACCCATGGGTCAACGACCCCGAGGCCAACCGCGCGCTTGAGTTCGGCTTGAACCAAGTCGACGCTATTCAGCAAGCCTACCTGGAACCGCTTCGCCGGGCCACCATGCTGGCTGGCACGGACGACCACTGGGATCGGGCCTACACCCTGACCTACAACGCCAGCGGGCAGATCGAGGTACACAACTCGGCGCTCGGCAAGTGCTTCACGGTGGCGGAGATGCCAAGTTTCACGGCCGCCGCCTACTGGGAAGCGCTTCGTCAGGGTCGGCTGTACCTGTCGAACGGACCAGCCTGCCGCTTCGGTGTCGATCTGGACAACGACGGCGATCTGGAAACTACCTACGGCCAAAACCACCTCAACCCGACCGGGTCGATTCGTCTCTTCGCCCAGTCGAACAGTGAGTTTGGTTCGTTCACCCGAGCCATTCTATACATCATCACGCCGTCGAGCCGCGATAGCATGATCGTCCCGCTCAGTGGCATGAGCGTCAACACGGGCTGGCCGGTGAGCGTGACCAGCGGTGCTCCTGCTGCCGTTCGGGCCCGCCTGGAAACTGCTGGTGGCTACGGCGATGAACCGGGCCTCGTCCTGACGGGCTGGCTGTACTTCAACACCGACCCAGTCAGCGTCAACCAAGCCACGCCCACGAAGTTGTGGCTCTCACCACCGCTGCCGAATCCAGGGTCCAGCGTCGTGTCGTGGACCATCGCCATGGCCCAAGATGATGAGGTTCATCTCACCGTCACCGACCTGGCCGGTCGGATCGTGGCCACGGTCTACAACGGTTACCTACCGGCCGGAACTAGGACGTTCCGCTGGGATGGACACCGTACGCCTCCGGGAATGTACCTCCTGACGCTGCGGACGAACACCGAATCCCAATCCCGCAAGCTGTTGCTCCTTCGGTAATCTCAACCCCGCTCTATACCCTCGGCACGGGCACGGAGCGGGTTTTTCTTTCCCAAGAAAAGGGGCCGCTCGTCCTGTGCGGCCCCGATCGCTTCAGTTGGGATTGGGGGAATCGAACCGCCATCGACCTCACCATGAGGCAATCCACATACTGAAGGACTCTTACCATGAAAGATAGCAGGGGTAAGAAGATTGGTCAAAAAACCACCTAATGTTTCCGCGCTGGGCCTGTCTGCGCGGGGCTTACAACGGGGTTGGCTACTCCACCTCCAAAATCCACCGTCGCGCTTGATTGGTGGTCGGGAAAAAGCTGAGCTTATGTTTCGTCCCGGTGGTAACGATGTAAATCTCGATGATCCGTTTCTGCCAGCCCGTAAAGTTCACCAGGCCGACCCGGTGTGTTTGTGGGTCCTTGAGAATCGAGGCGAACACTGCTCGCATTTCGAGGGGCGGGTTGGGGTGGGCCGGTTGGCGGTGGAGGCTGACGACGGCGTTCCAGGCTTGCGTCCGATCGAGCATCTCCAGCCGGGTGTAGAGGTTTTTCACCCAGTGGGCTTCGGCCACGACGTTGCGGTGCTCCTCCACGCGCGGCCCGAGGACGAGTTCGACAATGTGATCATCGTTAATCATCCACACGCCGCCGGTTGGCTGAAAAATTTGGTACCGAAACTGAGCGGGGATTTGTTTTTCGTTCATCAACCGTTACTATAGCACGGCCACTGTCTGTGCTACGTCGGGGTCTAGATACCTATTTGAAAAGCAAAAAAGTCTGTATTTTGCCGATTTCAAGAAACCGGCCATGGGGGTTTGATTTGGTGAGGGCTCTTTTAAGTTCCCTTCCAAAACTCCGGGCTTTACTTCCGAGCACATATTTTGACGCATAGGAAGTCGAGTACTGATATTGGATAATCTGATGAGCGGTCCAGAATCTTTTATATGGGATGTATTTCACTTTCCACTTCTTGAACGGCGAATGAGAAATAATCTTTTCGTGCCGACCTGGGGGCCGACGGTACACAAAGCCTCCGGCGCGGCGTATTTTGCCTAAGTGTTTGGTGATGATTCTTTTGGCAATCTGATTCCACTCGTGTCGGTTTGCCTCATCGGCACAAACAACCACGCCGCCTCCAGCTTCAACCTTCGAGTATAACTGTCGTAATACTAGGTACCTCTTCATCCAATGAAACGATCGGCCCATAACCGCCAGCCGAAATTTTCCTGAAACTTCATGCAAAGTTTCCGAACTTCCCAATACCCACTTTATGTTTTCCACGTGCTGTTTCTTCGCTTTCCCCCTTCCTTCACGCAACATGCCCAGATCTGGGTCAACGGCGACGACTTCCGAGAAGTACGGGGCCAGCGGGGTTGATAGTTCCCCGGTGCCGCAACCGAGATCCAAAAGTCTTCCTGTGCCATCCAACCGAAACTGCTTTACTAGATAATCAAAAAACTTCTTTGGGTAAGGCGGTCTATACTTCGCGTAGTGTTTTGCCGTCCCCTTGAAGATGCTGACTTTTTTTCTTTCCATAGCACTACACGTAGTATTCGGCCTTCGATCCTACCGTTAGCCCGTAGAACGGCTCTCTCTGCTCGCCATCACGGGGTAAGTCGGTGAGCGCTTTCTCAGTGGGTGCGTCACGCACGGCGTGACGAGCCTGGATTTTCCCCTTCGGGGCCGGGCTCTTCCGTGGGGCGGACCCGTCGCTTCGCGACCCTCCGACCTCGTCATTATCGGCTCCGCCCAGCACCAGAACGGGCATTGGTGGGCATGGGAGGGATCGAACCTCCGACCCCGTCATTACCCGCCCGACTCGCCTGACGAGCATTTAGTGTCTTCGTGTGGTGGGCGATCCAGGAATCGAACCTGGGACCTCGTCATTATCAGTGACGCGCTCTAACCATCTGAGCTAATCGCCCACCACACGAAGACATGTTATCTAGTTGTAAGAAGAAAATTCGCGAGTCAGGCGGGCGGGTCAGTGACGCTGTAACCGCTTGAGTCCCGATGCCCCCGAAGTGCGAAGCATTCGGGACGTCGGGACTAATCGCCCACCGCCGCATATTAAGTTCTCAATTTCGCGCTCCTGCACCGCGTGGTCCGGCTTCGCCGGACTTTACGCGGAGCTAACCGCCCGAGCGGCGTAAACACTATCAAGTTATCCAAAAAACTGCAAGCATTATGATGTCGCGGAAATCAACCTTCAGCCTGAAAATATGTTACCATGAAACAAATGTTCACCACGTATACCCTGCTTCTCCTCGCTTCGAGCCTGCCGCTGCTTGGCGCTTGGTACGCCAGAAAGACGAACCGCCCCGACGGGCTGATTGCATTGTACGCCGCATTCGTCGTGTTGAGTCAAATCTTTGCCGCCAAAATCGCCATTTTTGACTTCGGATTCACTAGTGTCACGACGACGGCTGCGACCACGATTTTCGCCGTGACATTTCTAGTCACCGACATGGTCAACGAAAAGTTTGGGCGACGGGAAACCATCCGGATGATCCTGATCGCGTTTGTGATACAGGTGGCGATGGTGCTGTTCTCGTTGCTAGTTACTAAACTCGGCCCAGCACCGTTTTGGAATAACCAGGGCGGGTGGGAAGCCATTTTCGGCATCGTCCCCCGGATCACGCTGGCTAGCCTGATAACCTATCTGGTGAGTGAAAACTTCGACGCCTTTGTCTACCACGCCTTCCGTCGCTGGACGCGTGGGCGGTTCCTTTGGATGCGTAACGCTTTCAGCAGTTTGCCGGCGCTGACGATCGACACTGTGCTATTTGTGACCCTGGCCTTCGCCGGGACCGGCATACCGCTCTGGCCGTTGATGCTCGGACAATTCGTGGCCAAGTGGTTCGTCGGTATCATCGACATTCCCTTCATGTATCTCAACCGCCTGGTCCTCGGGAGAAACCTGGCGGCGCCGGCAGTCACATCCAGTGTCTCACCACGACTACCAAATCAGCCGGTTAGTTGAGACGGACGTTCCGCGGATCTGCTCTTGGGTGCCCAACGCCGAGGAGTTACAGCGTATCTCGACGAACTTCGGCTCGCAATTGACGCCCGAGATTCTCCGTCAATGGGCCGACGACGCGGTTCGAACGTTTGTGCTGCGCGATCGGGGGACACCCGTCGGATTCGCCACCATGAGTACGAAGGAGTGGCCGCTGCCGCCGGACACGGTCGAGGGCTGTCATCTGATTATCGATCCAAGCCGCCGGCGTCGCAGTGCGGCCACATTCTTGATCAATGAAATGGCCCAGTCCGCGTTGACCCACTACCGGACGTTTGTCGGGCGAGTCGTGCCTTCGAATGTCACCAGCCAGCATTTCCTAACCAAACTTGGTTGGTTTGAAATTACCAATCGCTATCCGTGGACTTCTCACTCTTCCTTCTCGTGGTTTCAGGCGCCGACCGTGCGGTAATTCCAGAAACAGGGGCGAGGCGTTGTAATGCCACGATAGTACGCTCTGGCAGTGAAACAAAAACATCTTTGGTTGAAAAATTTCATGATTGACGAAAAACGTGCTAAAATTTTTCCATTGTCAGCAACTGTGGATAACATCAAATAAGATTCTCGCCGGAAGTTTTCGTGTATCAAAATTATCTCGGCGGAGCGCTACGGCGCACGTCTGAACAGCGAAAGGGGGTGTGACAAATGGCAAAACGAAGAAAGGCGGCCAAGAAAGCCAAGAAAGTTGTGCGCCGACGCCGCAAGGGTGGCAAGAAGCGTCGCTAACCAGATCTGAAAAGTAAAAACAGAAAGACTAACCTGCTGATGAAGTGGGTTAGTTTGTTCGCTGTGTAAGATTTGGATTTAGGATTAAAGATTTAGGTTGCCGACAGCCATGGACCGAATTTTTTCAGGAATCTTAAAACTTTAATCCTTCAAACTCTCTCGGCCCAACCATGGTAAAGCCGCAACCAACATAAACTCCATGGCCGAGTCATTCTTGAAATACGGTGTGTCAACCAAGCCGTGGATGAGAATCGTCACTAGTGCCGCCAGGCTGGCCACGGCCACGGCTCGGTTCTCTGGATGGGGGAGAAAGTCGCGCCAGACAATACGAAAGTGATAGACCACTAGCGCCAAAAAGGTTAGCAAGCCGAGCAACCCCGTTTCCAGCCACAGTGCTAAATACAGATTGTGTGGCTGGGCGACCAGCCATTCGAGTGGTGGGAAGTAATGCTTCGGTAACTCGGCTCGGTAGGCGGCTTCGAAGTTGTTTGGACCAACGCCAAACCACGGGTGCTGCTGGATGAGCGCCCACGAGGTAACCCAAATCTGAGTTCGGACCAAACCAGAGGAGCGGCCGGTGAAAGTAAAGTGTTGCGAAAAATTTTTCGTTTGACTGATGATGAGGGCTCCGAGTATCACGGCCGCGATCCCGGTCTGTAGTAATCGCCGCTTGATCATTCCTGACGGCAGCTGAGACCAGGCCACCAGTAGGCCACAAGCGACCGCCAAGTATGCCCCAAACGACAGCGTCAGTACCAACGCCACCGACATTCCACCCAGCAGCCACCACCACACGCCATTTCGCTCTCGGAACAGTAGGAGTGCTCCAGCGAGCACCGTTAGTGGGCCTAGATACATAGCGGCGTAATTGGCCACCGGCGCGAAGAATGAACTGAGGCGCCCTTCTTGCAGCGTGTCCCTGAACCAAACTAGTTGCGCCAGGCCGGCCAGTGCGACAGTGGCACCGCTGATGATTGCCGCGCCAATAATCTGTCGGCGATCCCCAGCCGTTCGAACGACAAAACTCAGCAAGGCCGCAAAGAGGAGTGGGTCAACCAACCAGGCTTTCAGTGCGCCGAGGCCGGCTGGCCTGGCTGGTGAAGCGATGACTGCCACCACCCAGGCCAGGACCCACAAACCGAGTAGCCACCAACTTTGTCTGGTGATCCGCGCCCAGTGCCAGGATTCCCGACCCAGCAGCCAGCGTAGACCGACTGCGGCCGTAACCCCGTAGAGTGCCAGTTCGAGAGTAGTGGTCGGGATACCAACGATCGCCGTGCGCAACAAATACGTTGGCCAAAGGACAATGATCGCGCTCAGGCCATACAACGGTCGCCACAGCGCAATGCCTGTGCTCGCAATGACGATCAGAACGATCCAGATCATGTTGATTGCTGCTGCCGAACCAGCTCTGGTGAGCTCTGTCGAACCATGACGGCCATCGCCAACAGAATCCAGACCGCCTGCATGATATGAGGATAGAACAAGCTGTTGACGAACTGGCTGTGGAGGAGGAGGCCGAGGAGCCCCGCCCCCAGACCGAGTCCGAAACCCCGCCATTCAGCTGGCAGTGCTGTCTGACGCCAGGTCTTCCAAGCCTCTCGCAGCATCGCGCCATAGAGCCACAAGAACAACAGCAATCCGGGCAGACCAGCGGTCACCCAGATGGTCAGCAAACTGGAATCGGAGCCGCTGGCGGAGTGCTCGCGCGGGTCATCGAGAAAACCGTAGTCGACCTGAACGTAACGGTAGAGGTTATAACCGACGCCAGTCCAGAGATGGTCGCTGATCACCGTCCAGGCGTGGCCCCAGGAAACAAGTCTCAGTTTGGCCGTCTCGTCGAGGGTGCGAATACCGATCACTCGCTCATTGACCCGCGGGACAAAGAGAACGACGGCAAAAAATGCGGCTAAACCGAGAAAGAAGACCGTTCTCGACCGGACCAGTGTCACCAATCCAGCCCCCACCGCCAAGGCAACGTAAGCGCTGCGGGAGAAGGTAAAAACTACGGCCACGGTCATGATGGCAATCGCCAACCACCACCAGCGCGCCGCCCGAAAAGGTTTGGCCAGGGCCACGCCGAGGCTAATCGTAATGAGCAGCGCCAAGTAGCCGCCCAGGAAGTTCGGATCAAACCAGGTCGATAAGAGCCGCCCGACGTGCGGGTCCCACCCTTGCGGTACCATGAACGAGAAGTCGGGGTAGATCCGAAGTTGGAGAAAACCAAGGATCGACAGTATAACTCCGATCCAGATCACCAGCTTCAGGTACCGGCGGGCCCGGTGCAGGGTCCGCATCATCTCGTATCCGACGAGCAACAGGCTGGCATATTCTAACCACCGGATGAGGTAAAGGGATCCGGACAGCAACTCGCGGCTGGTGTACTGCGGCGCGTTCAGGAAGATGGACGCCACTAACACGGCGAATAGAAGCCACAGCGGCATCGTCAGGCTGGTGGATGGCAGCGGCCACTGCCGGCTGGCCAGCCGCCGCAGTCCCCAGGCGAGCAGCAGAACCGGCAGCAGGAGGTCGTTGAGAATGACGCTGTTCTCGCCGCCAGCGACTGGCCACCGCACCATTTGGCCGACGACGATCGAGAGTAGGCTGACGACAAAAGCCGTCTCTGGAACGAGGAAGGCGACGACCGCCACAATTCCCCCCGCCACCACGACTGTACCCAGGAGACCGAACTGACCGATCACCAGCCCAATCACAAGTGCGACGATGATCGCCGCGGCAGCTGAGATCCATGACGGCCGTGACCAAGTGAGTGTGGTCATGACGGCGTGGGCGGTTGTTGAGGGTAGCGGAGGAGGTTGAACGTCAAGCGGGCGTAGGCGCGGGCGTAGTGACGAAGCCGCCGGCCGGCTCGGCCGAGAAACCAGCTCAGCGGCCAGAACCCCAACAGTATCACATCGCTGATGACCGTGGCCAGCCAGATACTCACTCGCAGACGTAGAAATCGTTTATCACCGGACCAGTGGCGATCGGCGTAGCGTCGCAACCCCCACAAGTAATGTCGGCTGGCCTGGGCGAACGTTTTCTGTGACGATCCATAGTGGACCAAGCTATCAGCCGCCAGGTAATAGCATTCTAGACCGAGGTCAGCCATCCGTTTCTGCCACTCGGTCTCTTCCAGGTAGAGCGTAAAGCGCGGATCAAACCCGCCGGTCTGCAGGAATGTTGCCCGGGGCAGAAGCAAACACACGCCCGTCAGGTGAGCCACCGTGTGATCGCGCCGATGGTCGGCGCGCGAGTCCAGGTACGGGTGCCGCGGCCAACGCAGGAAGAACTGTTGCACCGGCAGGCAGTAGTCAACGAAAACGGTCCAAGCGCTCGGGAATCGATGGTGGGCGGTGCGCTGGATCCGGCCATCGGCCGCTGTGATTCGCGGTCCGACCACCCCAACACTCTTTCTGGCCACCCCCCGATCCAAAAACCGGCGGAGCGCTCCAGGCTGCCAATCAACATCTGGATTGAGAATGAACAGCCACTCACCGCGCGCCACCTCCAGGCCAGCATTATTCCCTTTTCCATACATCAAGTTTCGGCCGGGCTCCACGAGCCGGACATACGGTAACTCGCGACGAATCATTTCGGCTGCCCCGTCAGTGGGCGCATTGTCGACCACAATTACTTCATGTGACCAGCCGCGTAACTCGTCCGAGAATTTCGGGAGGATACGACGCAGGTCATCGCCGCTATGGTAACTGACAATGATGATGCTAAGCTTCAGTGGACTCATGCCGTTGGCAACGTGGGTGGACTAGTCGAGCGGCCACTGACAATCTGACGAATGGTATCAACCGTCAGGGCGCCGCTAGCTAACAAGAGCAGGCCGTAACTTAGGACCGCGGCGCTGAGCGCCAACCACAGACTCTGCTCGCGGAGAAGCCAGGCTACTCCACCCATGACCGCCGTCGCCAGTACGGTCCGCGGCCAGTATCCTGTCTGCAGGCGAAACCGCATCACCCGCATCACCAGGATGTAGCCGATGATGGCGGTTAAGGACTCGGTGACGATGGTGCCGATGGCGGCGCCGATCGCGGCCAGTCGCGGAATGAGAACCAAATAGAGCGCCAGGCCGATGATGGCCACCGTTAAATAGCCCCAGACCATCTGGCGTTGACGATTGATAATCGTCACCACGTGGCCGGACAGGCTGTTCAGAAAGAGGGCCATGACCGCCACCAGAAGTAAGCGCAAGATCGGCGCCGCTGGGGCGTAGGCCTGCTGGCCGATAGCGACCAGAATCGGCTCGGCCAGGATCCAGCCGCCAACGAGGAGCGGCAAAGCGGCCATCAGCAGCAAGTCAAAACCGCGCTGGAAGATCCGCTGGAATTGTTCTGGCTGGTTGGCGGCGAAGGCTGAGCCGAGGGCTGGCAGCAGCAGGCCGACAAACATGATCGGGAAGGTATTAAGAATCTCCAGGATTTTGTAAGCCGCGCCATAGAGTCCGACTTCGTAGGCGGTTGAGAAAAGTGACAGAAAGATAGTGTCGATGCGAAAGTAGATGAGATTGAGGACGATCGAGATGGCCACTGGCCAGGTGTCGCGGAGGATGCGGCGCCAATAGGCCAAGTCAAACAGGGGACGGAAACGGACCAGCCGTTGGGCCGCCAGCCAGACGATCAACAGGTTAACCAGGCTGCCACCGACCACAACGATCATCAGCTGATTCAGGCCGCCGCCAGCCCGGACGACCAGGGCCGTACCGATGAGGAGAACAACTCGGCCGACCAACTCGGCCCCAGCCACCCGGCCCATCAGGAGCTTGCTTTGGAAGACGCCAACCAGCAGTTGGCTGGCCGCTACGGCCACGAATGACCACATGCCGACGGCCACTGCCATTTTGACCGCCGCCCCATACGGCATGAACCACACGGCGGCTGTTCCGAGCGACAGAATCAGGAACGCCGACACCCAGCGCAGCCCGAGCATGTTGCCGATCGCCTGGCTAGCGTTCACTCCGGGCTTGGCTAATTCACGGATGAGCATCAAGTACAACCCAAAGTCAGCCACCACCGAGAAAAACCCGAGGTAGGCCATGGTCGTGGTATAGGCGCCGTAGCCGGCTGGCGCCAAGTACCGTTGGATCAGTCCAACGGTCACTAACCCAAGGGCCGTGCCGACGAGCTTGGCCGCGAACTGGATGATGGTGTTCCGGCCTACGGCCCGAACCAGAGACATTTGATCAAGGCGCTACCTGCCGCCCGCACGCGAGGAGAGGGGTCAACATTACCGGTCAGGCCGACGCGCCACCCGTCGGCGGGTGCTGATGATGCGGTATTGGTTCCCGACCACGCATGATGGCGTCGGGATCGGTCAGGTCCTGCTCGCCGGCTTTCCGAATCTGGTCCATCTGACGCAGCAGCAGTTCCGCCACTCGATCCGGGTGAGGTACATCCTCAAACACGAAGCGTTGCCGTTCGCCGGCCGATTGCACATAGACGTCGCCGAAATGAAAGAATGTGCGAACCAAGCCTTTGACCTCGAAGGTCACGTCCTGAACCCGATAGAGGCGCTGCTCGGCTACGGTCCGGTTGAACATTCCGGCTTGTTCGATGTCGACCACTCGTTTGTCCGAGACGATGAAAACGTCCAGCGCATAGTCAAGCCAGAATCCGTACAGCAGATTGACGAGGAACAAAAAATAGAGGCTGCCGCCCATGACCAGCAGGGTGTAGCTGAGCGTACCTGATTCGAACCGAAAGTTCGTCCAGCTGACGATCACTCCCAATACGATCAGGGGTAGGACGGCCATCAACACAATCCTGGCCAGCTGGGTCGCAAAGACGAACCAGTGGCGGTGGAGGACGGTCACAATTTTCTCGTCCGGTTGTTGCCCAGGAAAAGAAGTGGGGTGGTACATGTTTAGCGATCGAGAAGATTGGGGATGTCGAGTGGGCTGTTCGGTAACTCCAGCTGTTCGATCTGGCCAGGCAAGCTGACGGCGAAACTCTGCGACCAGTCAACCGGCGCCAGCAAAGCCATGGTGGCCAGGATGATGACGATGACCACGGCCAGAAACAACGAGTTGGCCGTCATGGTCAGGGGGTCGTGGCGGCCGAAACGAAAACCGTGATACAGGTGGGCACCGATCATTACTCCCAGGACGACCATGAGTACTAGCCACCCAAAGAGCAACCATAGGGCTGGGATTTGTATCATAGTTGGAGCTGGTTGGGCTGACCGTCCACGGCCGGATAGCCGAGGTGCTTGTAGGCCGCCGAAGTCACCATCCGGCCGCGCGGTGTTCGTGACAAGAAACCGATTTGCATCAGGAATGGTTCATAAATATCCTCGACGGTTTCAACCTCTTCGGCCACGGCCGCGGCGATGGTATTGAGGCCAACCGGACCACCCTGGAAGTTATCAATAATGAATTGCAGGATTTTGCGGTCGACGCGGTCGAGACCGAGCGGATCGATGTCGAGCTGATCAAGGGCGGCTGCCGCCAGTGATTTTGTCACTCGACCGTCGGCCGTTACTTCAGCATAGTCGCGGACGCGCTTCAGCAGGCGATTGGCCACCCGCGGGGTCCGCCGAGCGCGGGCGGCAATAATCTCGGCCGCTTCAGGACCGACCTTAGTCTGCAGGATGCGGGCTGAGCGTCTGAGAATTTCCACCAACTCGTCCGGTTCGTAGAACTCCAGCCGATAGGTGACGCCAAAGCGGTCGCGCAGCGGTCCAGAAATGAGACTCATCCGGGTGGTGGCCCCAATCAGGACGAACTGCGGCAGTTCCAGACGCACGGTCCTAGCCGCCGGTCCCTTGCCGAGCACGATATCGAGCTGAAAATCCTCCATCGCCGGGTAGAGAATTTCTTCCACCACCCGGTTCAAACGGTGGACCTCGTCAATGAAGAGGATGCTCCCCGGCTCGAGATTGGAGAGGATGGCGGCCAAATCGCCAGCCCGTTCAATAGCCGGGCCGGAGGTGACCCGAATCGGCACGCCCATTTCATTGGCGATGACGTGGGCGAGAGTCGTTTTTCCTAAGCCGGGCGCACCGTGTAATAAAACATGTTCCAATGGTTGACTTCGGCGCTTGGCGGCTTGGAGAAAAATATGGAGGTTATCTTTAATTTGCTGTTGCCCAACGTATTCGCGCAGGCGCTTCGGCCGCAAGCTAAGATCGAGCTCGGTGTCATCCTTCCGGCCCTGGCTGGCGACTAAACGCTCATCATCAAGTTCTGGCATCGAACTCGAGAATAGCACTGTCAGGCCCCTTTTTCAATCTCGTCCGCCCTTGACAAGCGCCCGCTCCTGTGCTCGGGTGGGCGGTCACTTGAAATTGAGGGGTCGCGAGTCGGTACCTTTCAGTCAGGAGGCAAGAACATGACACTCGCCTCGCATATCCGCACCGTCGGGTTGGTGATGCTGGTGGGACTCTCCTCCATCTACAGCGGTTTCGCATTGAGTGTGCTGTGGGGGTGGTTCGTAGTCCCCACCTTCGGCGCGCCCCAGTTGGCACTCCTCCCGGCAATCTGGATCAACTTGACGATGGGCTTTCTCACCTCAAACCCGTCCTACAAAAAACGGGGCCCGGAAAGTTTCAGCGAGTTGGTCCTATGGAGAATCGCAGTGCACGCAATGAACGCCTCGGTGGCCCTTGCGGTCGGATGGGTTGTGCACCTCTTCATGTAGAGGCGGGGCGGATGCGATTACTGGCCCGCGGCGATGCAGCTTCTCGTCGCGGGCCCAGATTTTTCCATCTCTCATTGGACGTCGATCCCCACCTATTGACAACGATTGCCTTCTGTGCTAGGCTGCCGGGTCGCCCTGAAACAGGCTCGTCTCTAAACGTCTGGCAACGAGCACGATCTGACCTCAGACATCCGACTTCCACTTCTTGCACCTACATACCTGCGGGCACGACAAGCATGGAGGTGTATCTTCGGTTGGAGAGGGTCTTGTACCTTCTCCTTCCCGTCGTTATACCTTCTTGCCCGCAGCTACGTTGGTACAAGAATACACCGGCCGACGCTGTGGCGCGGCGGCTTTCGCCTCTCTCGAAACCAGGTTAAGCGCCCTTCTTCTGTAGTGCTGGGCTGGCCGGTGCAGCTTTACCTACCCGACAAATCACTGGCAATGCCCGATAGTGGCTTTTGAACTCCTGGGTCACTGAGCTGCCATCAGCTTTGGTCACGGTGTAGGTGGCGATGGCATCGGCGCCAGGGTGACCAGGCGCTTGGCACTGTTCTTGGCCCGGGGGCAGGTCATCAACTTCTATTTTTTGCGTCGTTGGAATGGGTACGCGGTTGAAGACCTTCGGCTCAGGGATATCGATTTTCCGTCCGTCTTTGGTGCCGTAGAAGCTGAAGATTAGTTTCGTGCCTTCAACGCGGGTTTGCAATAGCAAGGCAGTGGCGTAGTCATTCTTAAACTTCAAATCTGGTTTCGGCTCGTAGATGGTGGCGTCGAGGCCGATCGGCGGCTCGTAGTAACTGATCCGCAAGCTGTGGTTTTGGCGTTCGAGGATAGGTAGGCCAGTATTGAGCGCCGCCCGGAACATGGTGGTGGCCACTTGGCACAGCCCGCCGCCGTATTCGGGCTTGATTTTTGTCCCTTTGATCACCAATTCGGGTTTCCAGCCGTGCGCTTGGTCGATCGGGCCGAGGGCCTCGACTAGCGAAAACGTTTCACCGGGTTTGACCAGAATGCCGTTCAGCCGTTCGGCGCCAAGGGAAAGGTTAAAGACCCGATTCGGTGGGCTACCGCGGAAATCGGTGATCCCTTCGGCCACTAACTCTTTGATCCCCAGAGCGTTCGTCGAGACGGTATCCGTTAAGGGCTTGGACTCGACGGTCACTAGGACCACATTCTGGCCGGCGTTGAAAATCAATTCGTTATTCATCGCCGCCACACTAGCCTCGGTATCGAGCGTCCGACCGACCACGCTCGTTTGGAATTCTTCCGCCCGGCCATCAACGACTTTGAATTTCGCTTCGCGCGGCTTGATATCGATCTCCGGCCGAATCGTCTCCAGCCAGGCCGCTGTCTTGACGCGGTCGAAACCGACGTGGTGCTCCCCCGCCCGTTCGGCGGTTGGAGGATTGAGTACGAAACCTAGCAGTCCTCTCAGCTGCTGTCGGTCAATCGACCACTGTTTATCTGCCACCGTCAATATGACTGGCGCCTTGTCCAGCGCGGCCGGGACCTCCGTTTCTGCCAGTATCTTCAGTTCCGGGGCCGACGGCAGATCCGGCGCAACGCTTTTTGTTTTCAACATAATGGGCGAGGTGCTGAGTGTGCGCAGTCGCTGACTGGCTAGCGTCATGGCCTGCTCATAGTCAATCGTCTGCCCCGGCTGGCTCGGAGTCAGAGTGACAACTCTACTTTCGGCCACTTCAATCCCGGCGTTGACCGCCGGCTTGTCATGCTGACCGAATCTTTTGTGCAACAGTTCTTCCAGCGCCGCGGCGGCCAAATTGAAGCGGGAGAAGTCGCGTGGATCGTTGAGGTAGCTGCTGACCCTCTCCCACGCCTGTCGCCAGACGGCTCCGGTGTGGCCATAGTCATAGGCTTGGTTGACCGAGGCTTCGAGGTCTAGGGTGGCGATGTCGAGGATAACCTCTTCTTCGCTGCTGGCGGCGTTGGCCACTTGGATCGTCACCCGTTCGTCACCATAGACAAAGGTGAAGCCCTGATCGGCAAAGCGCCCCCAGGCTTGCTGCAGCTGGTTGAGTGCCGATAGCGTATCAAGGCCGCCGACGCGACGTGAGCCAATAACAGCGTTATTAAGCAAAACTTGGCTCTGTGCGGCGTAGGCGATCCCGACCAGCGCCGACAGGCCGATTAAGATCGCGACGGCAATAATCGCGCCCAACAACCATCTTTGTGGCCCCGCTGGTTTTTTCACGGCCCGGGACTTATCTCCGCTTTCAGCGCGGGCTTCAGCCCGCGCTTCAGCTCCGGCTTTAGCCGGAGCTGATGAGTTCGTTGAGTCGTTCAATTTTTTCGTGCTCATGGAGACGCCGATTGAACATCACTTCCCACGTCTGGCCGGGCTTGGGTCGGGACGGGAACCAGCTGGTCGGAAGCTCCACCTGCCGTTGGCCGCTGGCGACCATGGTCACGTCAGGATGAACGTTCACAACTTTGACGACCATGACTTTATTCCTCGCCCTCTTCCTGGACTTCGATCGCCGGCGCGCTGGGCTTTGTTACTTTCGGCAGGACCACCCGCAGGATACCGGACTTAAGGGTTGCTTTGACTGCATCAGCATCAACTTCGACCGGCAAAATAATGGTTCGCGAAAACCCGCCCCAATAACATTCTTCGTACAGGTACTCGCCGATCGGTTGTTCGTCTTCGACGTGTCGGACGCCTTTGATCGTCACCATGTCGTCGTTGACGGTAATATCAATATCCTCGGCCCGGACGCCGGCGATGGCCGCCCGGATAACAATATTGTTCTCGCCATCTTCAAAAACATCGACCGCCAACTGGCCGGAGTAGTCGGTGTCAATCCAGCCGGCGCTGTGTTCCTTGGCTTCATCGGCTGCGGCGGCCAGCTTCTCGACGTAATCAGTCTCGGCCTTGGCCGCTGACTTGACTTTTTCCTTTTTGGGCATGGCGTCAGACTAGCAGAAAAGGTTGGTTTTTTCAATCTCTGGTTTTTGGTAGCCCCACCGGGATTCGATCCTGGGCAGCGGCGGCCTGCCACTGGCAGCCCGCCGGACGTTCGGGCTTCGTTTCACTCGCCCTCACTCCTGCCCTTCGAATCCCAAACCCGTGACAACGCTGACCTGAGTTTAAGTTTCCTTGTCCACTTCGATGCGGACAGTGGTAGCCCCACCGGGATTCGAACCCGGGTTACCGGCTTGAAAAGCCGATGTCCTAGACCGGACTAGACGATAGGGCCATGGTGTGGCGCTCGGGATGACCCGACCGCTTCAGTTGATTCTCTCGCTTTCGAGCCTCTGTCTTTGTTTTAAACCGTTCTGTTTTTACAAGTTGCCAGGGCTGGTAGGATTTCGTTGACCGTACACGCCCACGGTTATGTCTGGCTATCCTCGATACAACATTATCAGTTGACCCAATGTAGTGTCTATTTGCGCGAACACTTTTCAGTATATAGACGTAGTACATGATATCATTTCGGCTTGTCCCGCCATTCGGCGGGATCCCGCGGAACCGCGGGAAAAAGCCGATGTCCTAGACTGGACTAGACGATGGCGGCATGTAATAAAACAGGACGAGCATAAATGAATCTCTGGAAAAAGTCAACGCCCCACCCAAAGAAAAACCGCATCCGAAGATGCGGGGAGTTCAGCGCGCCACGAACACGCGGCGCTCGAACACTGGTTCGAAGATCTTTGCCAGATGTGGACGAGCCGGCTCAGCGATCCGCTTCACGAACTGGTCGCCGCGAGCCAAGATTGGTCCCTGGGCCCAAGCCGTGACTCTCGGCTGGCGCCGTCACATCCGCCTCACAACTCTCTGGGGTCGTCATCCCATTCTTTTGAAACCAGATCGCGCCGTCATAGATTGAGATAAGAAAAAACCCGTGGTCACGGGCTCTCAACGAACGATGGAAATCCTCCGCCGGATCGTTTGGTGATTCTGATCTCCTTGGAGGATGTACAGGCCGGGCGGCAGGTCATGCGGGATGGCCACTGCATACGTGTACCATCCTGATGTCAGGGGGAATGCCCGCCGCGTCCAGAGGCGACCGGCCACATCGTAGAGGGAGAAGCGAACCTCGGCTGCCGCGGGTACGTTGAAGCGTAAGGTCATTTCTTTCGACGCCGGGTTGGGCCATGCCTCGAGCTGCAATCGTTCGCGGGCGGGTGGCCCAGGTTCGGACGCGGGAATTTTGACCGACACTCGCCCACGGTAGAGGAGGCGTTGCTGAAACGGTAGTCCGAGCTGGTATTCGTAGGTCGAGCCAGCCGACACGTCCTTGTCCTGGAAGGTGAGCTTCCGCCCGTCATCCATGAACGCTTGTCCGCGTTCGGTCCAATCGCCCCCAGCTGCCCGCCGGAAGACCGTGGCCGTATCGGCGCAACTATCACCGACCGCCCAGGTGATGTCCGCCTGACGCGGATGAACGAAGGCCCAGGTGAAGGCGATCAGTTCGGGCACCTCGACGATGTACGTGCAGGTTGAGGTGCCGCTGTGGTTCTCCACGATCACGCGGTTCCAGACGCCGTCTGCGGAGTCAGGCACGGTCAGCGCCGCGCTGAACTCTTGCCGCGCTCCCGGTGACAGCTCGACACAAGAGCTGCCAAGCAGCCAATGTTCGCTGTCACGGATGAGGTAGCAGGTGGCAACGGCCGTATCGGAATGGTTGGTGGCGAAGTGCGGCAGGGTGGCTGTCCGTCCCGGTCGGACGACCGTCTTGCTTGGGCATTCCAGGCAGAGTTCGCCGGCCGCCTCTTTGGCACCAAACAGTAACGACAAACCGTATACAAGTAGTATTCTTTTCATCTCTATCCTCCGGAAGGGGTGGGTTCGAAGGTGCTGGGCGGAAAGCTACCCGACATCACGACGATAGTCAAGGAGGGCGCACAAAAAAGCCACCTTAGGGGTGGCTAGCCGCAGATTCGTGGGTTGGCCGCACAGAGCACGCTTTCGACTGGCTGGATCGGCTCTTGGCGACCATCACCGTAATGACGAACGGCGTGGTGGAAATCGCTTTTCCGGACCCAGTATGCATAGCCGCCACCCCAGACGGTGAGTTTCCGAACCATCCGGCCGCTTCGATACTCCTCGACGTAAGACGTTGGCTGCGTCACCACGAATAGGCTCCGGAATGGCCGCCAGTAGTATCCGACGAGGAAGTGATCGCCCAGGACTGGGACGCGGTCGACCTGACCGTCCGTGAGGTACACCAGAATCGTGTCGGGCTTAGGGATCTTCTCGATGTAGACCACGCGCCTTCGCAGGGAGTCGGTGGTGGACTTGTGGGTCTTCCCCTGGCCGTCCGTAAAGTCGTGATCTTGAAGGTCGTGCTCCTCGTAGCCGATCACCTTGCCGATTGAGTCTCGGGATGGTACTACCTGGGTCCTGGCTTGGGCTGGTGAACCGAACCCCACCAGGACACACCCGCAGATCAGAAAGAACCATGTGCGCATTGATACCTCCTTGTCGTATCCGAACCCGGTCGTACGATTCGCCGCCTGCTTCTTACCACCGCCCCCGCAGCCCGTCAAGTCCAATAATGATACAATACACATATGCCCATCCTCGGTATTGCCCGGCGAAGCCGGGTTCGCCCCCGACTGGATCGGGGGCGCCGGAAAACCACTCCATGAAAGTTCTCGGAATCGAAACAAGTTGCGACGACACCGCCATCGGCATCGTCAATTACGGTCGCGGGCGGTTCGTCATCCAAGCCCAAGTCGAGGCCTCGCAGGTGTTGATCCACCGTAAGTACGGCGGCGTCGTGCCGGAGGTGGCGGCGCGGGAACATGCGGTTACTATCATTCCGACGCTCAAGGCGGCCTTGCGGCGGGCCCGCGTGGTTTGGAACGATCTTGATGTCATCGCGGTCACGGCCGGGCCAGGATTGATGACGGCGCTTTCGGTCGGTGTCGAAACGGCACGGACGCTGAGCTACGCCTTGAAGAAGCCGCTGGTCCGCGTCAACCACATCGAAGGACATATTATAAGTAACTGGATTCATCCGGCGGCCGCGAAGATTCGCTTTCCGGCGGTGGCCCTCATTGTTTCCGGCGGCCACACTGAGCTGATCTTGGTCAAAAGCATCGGACAATACAAACTGCTGGGCCGGACGCTTGATGACGCGGTGGGCGAGGCTTTTGATAAAGTCGCCAAACTTCTTGGATTAACCTACCCCGGTGGCCCGTCCGTCGCGAAACGCGCTTTACGCGGTAACCCGGCGGCTTTTTCGTTTCCGCGCGCATTGATGGGCCGGGGAAACTTGGATTTCAGCTACGCGGGTCTGAAAACCGCCGTGCTCTACGAGTGGCGTAAGCACCGCCGTCGATCAGTTAAGTTAGTTAACGACCTGTGCGCCAGCTTCCAGGCGGCAGCTACTGACCAGTTGGTGGCCAAATCGCGCTGGGCTATGGATAAAACAAGGGCCAAAACATTGCTGCTCGCCGGCGGGGTAGCGGCTAACGAACTCCTCCGCCGTCGCCTATCATCAATAGTCAATCGGGAGTTTCCTGGTGCCCGCTATTTCCAGGCGCCACTGTCGCTGTGTATGGACAACGGAGTGATGATCGCCATGGCCGGTGCTTTCCACGCCACCCACCGCCGTTTCACGCCCTGGAAAAAAATCAGGGCCGATCCGAATTGGGAGTTGGTGTAGAAAAAACCGACGAGTTTTTGGCTCGCCGGGTTGGGTCGCTGTGATCAGCCTCCGCCAGAGATGCTGGATTACCGCCCCTGAAATACGGGCGGACGTTTCTCGACAGAGGCCTTGAGGCCCTCCCCTCCGTCCAGGCTCTGGAAGAGATCCCCCATCAGCTCCCGTTCCAGGTACTGGGCTACTTCCTCGGGTAGCCCTTGGCCGCCCCAGACCGCGCGCTTGATGGCGCCGACCGCCCTGGCGGCTCGCTTCGGCGGGCAGAAGTTCCGCCCATATTCGAGAACCTGGGCCATGAACGCTTCGACCGTCTCGGCTTCGAAAACGCGGTTGAGAATCCCCAACTCCTTCGCCCGCGCCAGGTCGAACGTCTGGCCGAGAGCCATGAGTTCGATGGCCTGTCGATGATTGATGGTTCGCGCTAGCCGCTGCGTGCCGGCGGTCCCGGGCAGGAGACCGAGATTGCTCTCGGGGAAACCGATGGAGATCTTGTTGGGACCTTGCCAGCCGATGAGAATGTCACACGCCAGCGCCACCTCGAGGCCGCCGCCCACGCAGTGCCCGTTGATCGCGGCGATGAAGAGTTTTCGCGTTTTCGGCAGGCGGTTCAGCGTTTCGTTCGCGTGCAGGCAGAAGTAGTACTTGAACGTTGGGTCGGACCTCTGCAGCATCCGGATGTTCGCGCCGCCGCAGAAGAACCTGTCCCCGGCGCCACGAATGACCCCCACGTACACGCCAGGGTCGAGTCGGGCCCTGAGGATCGCCTCATCGAAGTCGAGCATCATCTCATATGTGTAACTGTGCGCCGGCGGATCGTTCAGCTCGATCGTGGCAATCCCGCCCTCGGCCTGGTAATTCACCAACTTTGGTCGGGCTGGTGCGTTGATTGTTTCTGTCATGGTGCGATCTCTCCTCTGTCTCGCTCACGGCTGACCGCTGAATGACCCTTGTGGCCATCCCGGGCGGCTGCTTGATGAGCGTTTCTATCCATCGTTCTTACCGCAGACTGAACGGCGTGTCAACTGTAGATCGCGTTTTTAAGCATACCGGCAAGGAGCCTCGGAGTGACCCGAATTGGGAGTTGGTGTAGTGTCATCCTCACCCAGCCTCTCCTGACGAAGGAGAGGGGGCGTTGAAACGCCCTGGGGTCCGTTTGATGGGCTCCTCTCCTCACCGCGGTGAGGAGAGGTTGGGTGAGGAGCGAACGAACCTCGCCAGCTTCTTGAGAACCATCTCGGTGTCTACCAAGACTTCATCGTTAGTAAGCCGCGTAACTTTGTAACCCTGGGCTTGTAGCCAAGCATCTCTGGTTCGATCTCGTTCTAGAGCACCTTCTTCAAAATGGCTGTCGCCGTCGACCTCTACTACCAATCTAGCCTCGCCACAATAGAAATCAACGATGAACGATCCGATGTGGTGCTGTCTTCTAAACTTCAGGCTGTGAAAACGACGGTCTCGTAAATACCACCACAATCGCCATTCAGCGAGTGTGGAATTGCGACGAAGTTCTCGCCGGTAGCGAGTGCGGCGCGAGCGATTGTGTGAAAACGATGGCATCAGAATCTCGTAGCCACCGATGCGTATTCTAGCTCCGTCCTTATCGGGTCGTCAAGCCTCTAGATGCAAAAAACGAGCGCTGTTCGCGCTCGTGTCATTGATCATTCCATTGGCTCGGTCATGGCCCGGAGCAGCCGCCGACCGAGTTCGGGTCCGTGGGCCAGTTGGAGAAGGTACACATCGTATCGCCAGTCCGGGTCGCCGAGTCGGTCGGCCGGAAAAACGCGTGTTTCCCGGCGGCGGTAGTGGTTGGTGGTCAACCGCAGACCCTTATCCGCCGCCTCGACGGCGAAACGCCGGTTGACGTAGCTGACCGCCACGGTAAGATAGCGCACCGCGTCCGCCAATTCTGGCTGTTCCGCGAAGGGACGAACGAGGTCGCTGGGGAAAATATTCCGTAGTGACCGGAGTGCATGGCCAGCTTCTCCCCAGCCGGCCATTATCTCATCACGCCCTTGATCCGTGCGGCGCGCAACGAGCGGTTGGATGGCGTCGGGGTCGTACTGATACTGCTCGGCGATCCAGATTCGAGCCTCGTGAATGTTGCCCGCGGCAAAGGCTAAGCGCCAGGTGGCCAACTGGTCCCGATAGAAAATCCTGGCCACCGCATTGACCAATGATTCGGGAACGTCCCCGTCGAGACACCAGATTTGCTGGATCCGGGCATGCGGACGTGGCGTCCTCGTCACAACTACCTTCATGGCCCAGGTTCCGGTGTCGGCCCAGAGTATAGCGTCGTCGTGAGTGCGGCCAGCATACCCATCGGTCAAAAGGTGGATCGTCGCGCCGAATGGGGGTTGATTCGCTACCCGTACGTCCAGCGTCCGGACGGCGGACAGTGCTGATCTCGGCACCTTCATGACGTCGAAGAAAGCTCCGGTTGATCCCATGTTGGCCACGTTACTTCTCCTTCCTGGCAGATGGTCGGGGAAGAAACTAGAAAGGGCGGGGCAAAATACTTGACGGTTGTACCATGAAACCATTTTGACCGTCAATCTACCGTCATGAGCCAGCATCTCTTGACGGTTCTGTCCTGTCTGTGTACGGTACAGTCATCATGCGCGTTGATGTCGGAGTCATGTCGCCGACGGATCCGCCTTCGCCCTTCGTCGCTTTGCTAAGAAGGGCTTCGGCGGACCCACCGAAACTATAGTGAAGGTGGGGCGCCGGGAAGAACTCCCCGCACCTATTCGGGCGGGTCAGTAGAACCCGGAAGAAAGAACGAGCGTCTCTCGCCCTAATAAGGGCGGGAGAAAATCAGGTGGTACCGTCCTGAGTTTCAAGGACCCTGAGACGATCAGCGTCGGTTATTATCAATGTCCGAACTGCCAAAAGCGTACAATCCAAAGGAGGCCGAGCCCGAAATCTATCGGCGCTGGTTGGCGTCCGGGTACTTCAATCCGGATTCGCTTCCGGCCGCCGGCCCGGAAGCGTATAGCATCAGTATGCCCCCGGCCAATGCGACCGGCGTGCTCCACATGGGTCATGCAGTCATGATCGCGATCCAAGACATCCTGATTCGGTTTGAACGGATGAGCGGCAAGAGAACGCTCTGGCTGCCGGGCACTGACCACGCCGCGATCGCCACCCAAAACGTGGTCGAAAAAGAACTGAAGAATGGGGGTTTGAAACGTCACGATCTCGGCCGCGAAGAGTTTTTGAAGCGTGTGGATGTCTTCGTCAGAGATTCGCAAACGACTATTCGTCGGCAAATTCAAACCTTGGGCGCCAGTTGCGATTGGTCGCGGGAACGTTTCACACTGGATGAGGGATTGTCTGCGGCCGTGCGGCACGCCTTTGTCGAGCTCTATCGGGACGGACTGATCTATCGGGGCGATCGGATAGTCAATTGGTGTCCGAAAGACCAGTCCACCCTGGCGGACGACGAGGTCGAATACGTGGAGAAGAAAACGCCGTTCTATTACTTCCGCTATGGCCCGGTGGTGATTGGCACTGCTCGGCCGGAAACGAAGTTCGGCGACAAAGTGATCGTCGTCCACCCCAACGACAAGCGCTATGACAAATTAGTTGGTACGTCGTTTGATGTGGAATGGATCCTGGGACCAATCAGGGCCGCGGTCATTGCGGATCCGGCGGCTGACCCCGGGCTGGGCAGCGGCGCCCTGACGCTCACCCCGGCTCATAGTTTCGTTGATTTCGAATTGGCGAAGAAACACGGCCTAGAAATCCTACCGATCATCGGCCACGATGGGCGCTTGACCGACGCCGCCGGTCCGTTCAAAGGAATGAAGGTCCAAGAGGCGCGTGAGAAAGTCGTGCAGATTCTGAAGGCTAAGGGCTTGATTGAGCGGATCGATGAGAATTATGTTCATCACCTCTCGGTCTGTTATCGCTGTGGCACGCCGGTTGAGCCGCTCGTTTCCAAGCAGTGGTTTGTAGCGGTCGACCAGCCGGCCAAGCGCCTCAGGGGGCGGTCGCTCAAACAACGAGCTCTGGAGGTGGTTGTGAAAAACGAAGTTGCCTTTGTGCCCGAACGCTTTGCTGATGTTTACCGGCAGTGGATGGAAAATCTGCACGATTGGTGCATTTCCCGGCAGATTTGGTACGGCCACCGAATCCCGGTGTGGTACAAGGATGACCAGGTGCACGTCGGCACGACGCCGCCAGGGACCGGCTGGAAACAGGACGAAGATACCCTCGACACTTGGTTTTCCTCAGCCCTCTGGACATTCTCCACGCTGGGGTGGCCTGACCAGACTAAGGACCTGAAGGTATTCCATCCCACCTCGGTCATGGAGACCGGTTACGACATTATCTTCTTCTGGGTGGCGCGGATGATCCTGATGTCCACCTACCTACTCGGCGAGGTTCCTTTCAGAACGGTCTACCTCCATGGACTCGTCCGTGATCGGCGGGGTAGAAAAATGTCCAAGTCGCTCGGGAATGGGATTGATCCGTTGGTAATGGCCGAAAAATACGGCGCCGATGCTGTTCGCCTGTCTCTCGTGATCGGGACCACGCCGGGTAATGACCAGCGTTTGTACGAAGAAAAAATCGCCAGTTACCGGAACTATGCCAACAAGGTTTGGAACATCGCCCGTTTTCTAGCCCTGCAGGATTCCACCCCTACCGTGGGGCCGGCGGGGGGGTCACTTGCTGATCGCTGGATACAAAGCCGCCTTCACGCATTGATTCGGGATGTGACGAAGGACTTGAAACGCTTCCGCTTCAGTTCTGCGGCCGAACGCACCTATGCGTTTGTCTGGCATGAGTTTGCTGATTGGTACCTGGAAATCGCCAAGGTGGAGAAAAACATTGCCTTGGCGCGCGAGGTGTTCGGCGCCGCGATTACACTCCTCCACCCGTTCATGCCCTTTGTGACAGAACATGTCTGGACCAAGCTGGCGCTTGGGAAGAAGGTGCTCATGGTGGCGGACTGGCCGGCGGCCAATCCTGCCCTGATCGACCCGCGGTCCGAATCAGAGTTCGCATCCCTCCAGCAACGCATCATGGCTCTGCGCCAGGAGCGGAAAAAAGCTGGTGTCCTGACCAGGACAATGGTGGTACGCCTGAAAAAAGATGACCCGGCCTGGGACCATCAAGCCATCGTCGAGCGGCTGGCGCGTGTTCGCCTCGCAGCGGCGTAGGGCGTGAGTGGCTCAGAATAGCTCTCTGGTAGCGGCTGACGCAGTAAATAGTCCGGCCTCGTGCTTTTGGGTTCCCGTAGATTTTGGTAGACTACCAGTGAACGTGCGACGTGCTTCTGACGCCGGGAGGAGTCATGAATCAATTGCTCTTTCGCTATCGCGGGAAGAAAATTCGTCTACCTTACCACATTCAGCGGCTGGAGCCGCACCCAATGTTGGAGGGCGTCGTCGGTCTAGTGACGTTCGTTTCGATGTCCGACGACATGCGGCTGCCAATCAATGACGAGTTGTCTGATGTCGTCGGACAGATCTCCGAGGCAGAAGAAATCGATCCTCATCGACATCGTTTCTTTCGTCTCGCGATCATGCAGACCGATGGCCGCCCAAATGGGTGTTTCGAGTTCGAGGCCCTGGTGACCGAGTTCCGCAACGTCGGTCGACCGCTGGTCTCGTTCACCCGAACGACGCGTTGCCCAGATGAAGCCCTGACTGCGTTCGCTGAATTCCTGCCCCCAAATCCTTACCAGGTTGGAATTCCGCACGGAGGCCACGATCCTTGGAGCGCCGCAGGTTAGCGGCGTCCTTTTTTATTGCGCCACCCGGAAGACTTCCTCGACAGTGGTAATCCCGTCCAGGGCCTTCAGCAACCCGTCCTGAACCATGGTGATCATGCCCTGACGGCTGGCGGCGGCGCGCATGGCGTATTCGCTGACCTTGCCTTCGAGAATAATCTTTTCGATTTCGTCGTTGACGACCAGGACTTCGAAGATCCCGATCCGGCCCCGGTATCCAAGACCATGGCAGTTGTCACAACCGCCACCACGGACAAACCGGAGTGGTCGCCCTGGATCGACGGCGTAACCAGATGATTTCGGAATGGCCGCCAGGGTTATTTTTACCTGTTCGTTCATCCGGGCATCGAGCTCATCTTCGCGCTGGCACCGATCGCACACGCGTCGGACCAGCCGTTGAGCGACGACGGTGTTGAGGGCTGGGGCGAGGAGGAAAGTTTTTGCACCCATGGCCAGGAAGCGTGGTATGGCGCCAGCCGCGTCATTCGTGTGCACGGTCGACAGGACCAGGTGCCCAGTGAGGGCCGCCTGAATTGATGTTTCGGCCGTATCGAGATCGCGAATCTCTCCGACCATGATGATGTCCGGGTCTTGGCGGAGAATCGAGCGCAGTCCTTTGGCAAAGGTGTACCCCTTGGCCCAGTCGACCTGGCTCTGGTTGATGCCCTCGAGTTTGTACTCGATTGGGTCTTCGAGGGTGATAATCTTGGTGTCTGGCTTGTTCAGCTGATTGAGGACGGCGTACAGCGTCGTTGTTTTCCCCGAACCCGTTGGCCCGGTGACGATGATCATTCCGTTCGGGCGCTCAATTTCTTGGCGCAACACATCCCGCGCCTTCCCGCGCATCCCGAGGTCGCTAAACTGAATGTTGCTGGCCGAAGAGCGGAGTAGGCGAAGGACGACGCTTTCCCCAAAAGCCGTCGGCAGGGTGGAGACGCGGACGTCGATCTTGTCGTCCTCGAGATAAATGGTAATCCGGCCGTCCTGGGGGGCGCTGGTGATATTAAGCTTTAGTCCGGCGATGAGCTTGATGCGAGAAATAATCCGCGGCCACAGGGCGTATTCGAGCGTCGCCACCGGGATCAAGACGCCATCAATCCGATAGCGGACGTGGATGGCTTGGTCGGCGGCTTCTATGTGGACGTCGGACGACTCGGCCTCGATGGCGCCGGCCAGGAGGATGGTGAAGACGTCCGTCATCGAGGCGTCCTTCAGGTATCGCCCCAGGTGTCGAAAGTCCTTAATCTCCTGCCGGTACCGCTCGACGTCCGCCTGAGCCAAGGCGATGCCGCTAATTCGCTTGGTGATTTTTGGCAGCCGTCGGTAGTTACGGAGCGCTGATTCTAAGCTGTGTTCGGACACCATGTAGAGTCCGACGTTGGCGTGATATTTTGCGCCCAGCGTCTGTCCTAGTTCCTGAACGCCTGGATTCGTCGGGTTGGTGCTGGCCAAGCGGATTTCCGCTGTCGTTTTTAAGAAGCAGACGGCCTGCAGCCGTTCGGCTTCAGCTTCGGGGACGACCGCGATCGTCTCCGGCCCGATCGGGAAGCCAACCAGGTTAATGTACCCTAACCCCAGGCCGCTAGCTCGGGCTTGCGTCTGCTGCTCTTTTTCCTTCAGCGCGATCTCGGACATCCGAGCGGCCAAGGCCTCTTCCACCTCGGCTGGGGCGACGTGGGGTAACGGCGGAGACATAGTCTCCGTAGTATAGCAAAAACCGGCGGTCTCCTCAGCTGCCCTGGTTGTTGGCCGCCTCTTTCAGCGCGCGGATAAATCGCGCCTCAACATCGGCCAGTGGGCCGGGCACGGTGCCACGTAGGTCCTGCGGTGTCTGGCGCGTCAGCTCACGAAAGGGAGTTGGCACCGGCGCATCTGGTCGGTGGTTTAGGGCGACGGTCACACCGGCTGGTGTTTCGACGAACA
Organism: Candidatus Kerfeldbacteria bacterium; assembly: GCA_016193315.1. GTDB lineage: Bacteria > Patescibacteriota > Patescibacteriia > SBBC01 > CAIJZX01 > JACPSJ01. The sequence continues at coordinate 61,523 of JACPSJ010000005.1, read as the reverse complement.
AGCAGTAGTAGTACGCCCCGGGGGCATTGACGATCAGTTCGTCAAGGACACCGCTGGCTTCGTTTGGCTTGGTGGCCGTGGCCTGTAAATCTTCCTTGGTCAGCGAACTCCAAACCACCCGCTGGCGCTGATCGGTTTGCAGCCGGGATAAGGCCCGACCCCACAGTTTCAGTCCGGCGATCGATTTTGTTTGGTACAGCTCACGGATGATATCTTCTCGCCGGGCGCCCGAAGAAACTAAGTGGGAGGCAATGGCTAATGAGCGCGGCGTCACGGCCTGGCTTTGGAAGGCTTTGGTTTTGGTGATGATCCCGGCCAACAGGCTGGTGGCCACCTGTTCATCGAGCAGTTCGAAGCCGAGGCGCTTGATCAGCTCAAAAATAATCTCCGACACCGAGTTGGCGACCACGTCGACGAGGTTGACTTGCCCGAACCGGCTGTTGGTAGTGTGGTGGTCGATATTGATGATTGGTGTATGGTAAAAAAATTCGGCGTTGTCTTCGTACAGGTCGCCGAGGCGTTCGGGGCTGGGCGCATCAAGGGTGACGATCACGTCGTGGGCGAAGGATCCGGCCGAGGTGCTGACATCCTGACGGTCGTAGAAGCCCCGCTTTGGTGTCAAGTAGAGGTGGAGACGGTCGCCGTCGATAGTGTAGCTGAGGCTGTCAACCGGGGCCCGCTCGAGATTGACAGTGATAATGAAGCTGCGCAGGTTTGTCAGCTGCTGCTCGATGGCATGGCTTTTTGGGAGGAACGAGTGGTCTGGCGGCAACGTGAAGCGGGGACTGACAACTTTTGCATTCTGGCCCATCTTTTCTAACATCAAGAGCAGGCCGAGGGCCCCGGCGATGGCATCCGTCGAGGGTTGTTCTGGTATAATAATAAGTGGGTTCCGGCTGTGCTGGAGGAGCGCAGCGGCTTGTTCGAAAGGCTGGAGTTCCATGGTTAAAGACGAAGCGACGACAATGGCGAGTGGAAAAAAGAATACCGGAGCTTACCAGGCCCCTGACCGGCTGTCAATACGCTTGCCATCTGCTGCGGCCACGGCCAGGCTTGGTCGTTGGTTGGCTCGCGATCGATCGGTTCGGCTGTGGTTAGTCCGCGGACCACTCGGGAGTGGGAAAACGACGCTCGTCCGTGGTGCTCTCCGCGCGCTCGGTGTTCGGGCCAGGATCACCAGCCCGACCTTCGCCTTGCTAAAAATCCATCGTCCTCATCGCGGCTGGCGACAAGTTGTTCATTGCGACGCTTATCGACTGCGGCACGCCAATGAGGTTGGGCCACTCGGTCTCCCCGAGGCGCTCCGCGACCGATCGACATTGGTGATTATTGAGTGGCCGGAACGTTTGCCTTGGCGCCCGTTCGGCCCAAGACTGAGGATCAGCCTGTCTCATGCCTACCATGGCCGGCTAGCCCGGCTGTGGCGTTCGTCGCCTAGGCGTTCGAGGCCGCCATGGCCGCCGATTCTTTTTGCGCGGCGTCTTCAACGATCAACTCGCGGTCGTTCAGCTCGATCACTTGGCTGCGGTGGATGATGAGGGGTGTGCTGACCACGTCTGGAACGAGCCGGCTCGGCTTGACATGGTAGGTCACGATAGCCTGCGTGTCGGGCTCGACTGTGACGTCAACCACGTGCCCGAGATAGCGGCCGGATTCGGTTCTGACTGGTCGGCGGAGCGGACTAAGCGGTTGGCTCATGGTCGGGCGGTGATGGCGCCGGTCGTAGCGGATGGCGGCGCAGAAAAAGGTATTGCTGGCCGACCGTGAAGAGCGTCGAGGCCGTCCAGTAGAGCGCTAGGCCGGCCGGAAATGTGTAGGCGATGTAGACGGTGACGGCCGGAAAAATATAGGTCATTTGGCGATTCATGGTGCTGGTCAGGGCCTCATCTTTGGCGCCCGGCACCTTCGGTTCCTTCGGCGCGACCAACATCTTTGTCTGCCAGAACTGAGTGGCGCCCGCCAATACTGACAAGACGAGGTTGTGGTTCTTGGCTAAATCAACGAAGTTCAGGAAGGTGGCGTTGAGCGGGGTGGTGGCATAGTACTCCCGCCACCCAGAGTAGATGAGCTGCAGCTGCTCGCCGACGATCAGCCCCTGGCTGTCGACCTGCAGTCCCTTAAAAAAGACCAGGAACAGCGCGTACAGAATGGGAATCTGAACCAGCGCTGGCAGGCACGAAGAGAGCGGGTTGACCTTGCTTTGGCGGTACAGCTTCATTTGTTCCTCGGCCAGCCGTGACCGGTCGTTCTTGTACCGTTCTTGTAGTTCCTTCAACTGTGGTTGCAGTCCGGCCAGCTGCCGCGAGGCGCGGATGGCGGCTAATGACGGGCTGTAAAGAATGAGCTTGATCAGGGCGGTGATCACGATAATGGCTAGGCCGAGGTCGCCGCCGGGCAATGTCTTGTGAATAAAAAGCAGGGCGTTGAAAATTGGTTGGTAGATGAAGGTGGTAAAGACGTTCACGGTCGTGGCGCCAACGGATCAAGTCCGCCCGGGCTCCAAGGATGACAGCGAACCAGCCGGCGCAGGCTGAGTAGGACGCCGCGTCGCAGACCGAAGCGCACGATCGCCTGCCGCCCATACTCGGAACAGCTCGGGTAATATCGGCACCAACCGAGCGGGTAACGATTACGCCACCAACCATGGTCTGGCGAGACCGTTCGTTGGTAGAGGCGAATGACGTTAACGACGAGACGTTGGGCGAAGGGCATAGCGGCAGAGACGATGGAATTCCTCGGTCAATTGGTGGGGCGGCTGGGCGATGGCAGTGGGTTGGACCGTCACCACGACGTCAGCGTGCGGCGGACCGGCCACCACCGTGGAGGCCGCGTGGCGGAGACGCCGTTTTAGAGAGTTACGATCCACGGCCCGCCGGGCCGACCGACGCCCGACAATGAACCCAAAGCGGTGGCGGGACAGGTGGTTGGCCTTCCAACGGATGACGAGGTGTTGACCGCGGGTCGTCCGGCCGGTACGGAGGACGGTTCGGAGCTGACGCTCCGTGTAGAGTCGCCTCGACCGTGGGAGCATTGGCTAGATCGACAGGCGGTGCCGGCGCTTGCTGCGTCGCCGTCGCAGTACCTGGCGGCCGCCGGGGGAACGTTGGCGGCGGCGCCAGCCGTGGACTCTCAATCGGCGTCTTTTCTTCGGCTGGTACGTGCGTTTTGGCATAGCAGAGCTTGGTCAGTGTATCAGGCGCTAGGCAACTGGGTCAAACCTTTGTGGGGGATTGGAGGAGGGGGTATTATTCACTACACAAGTTATCCACAGGATATTAACTTTTTGGCTAAGGTAAGCGATTTTTGGGTCATTCACATTGTGCTATTATGAACTCCTTGGGCTTTGATTGGTCTCTCTAATTATGATGACCAATGAGCAGTTGTGGCGTGCGGCTTTAGGAGAGTTGGAGCTCCTGCTGAGTAAGGCCAATTTCACCACCTGGTTCAAAAATACATTCGTTATTGATTACGACGGCCGTCGGGTGGTTGTTGGCGTGCCGAATGGATTCACGAAGGCCTGGTTAGAATCAAAATACCATCAGGCTATTCTTCGGGCCCTCCACAGCGCCAGCAACAAGGCCGTTGAGGTTGTCGAGTACCGCGTTGAGCTCCGCCAGCGGGCGGCTGAGACGTTGGCCGCGGCCACCGCGTCAACCGGCCGGCCGGCGCGGGCTGAAACCGCCCCCGACCGTGAGCTGCTGGCCCGCACTGGGCTCGATCCTAAATACACCTTTGGCCTGTTCGTGGTTGGTAAGGGAAACGAGCTGGCGCGGGCAGCCGCCAAGGCGGTGGCGGATAAACCGGGGCGGGTCTACAACCCGCTCTTTATTTACGGTGGCGTCGGTTTGGGAAAGACACACCTCATCCAGGCTATCGGTCAAGAAATTCTCGGCCGCGAGCCGCATAAAAAGGTTCTTTACGTCTCGTCCGAACGGTTCACCAATGAATTCATCCAGGCGGTCTCACGAGGCAGCGCCGAAAAGTTTAAAAACTACTACCGTGGCGTTGATGCGCTCCTGATCGACGACATTCAGTTTCTGTCGGGCAAGGAGGGCACGCAGGAAGAGTTCTTCCACACCTTCAATGCTCTCCATCAAGCGAATAAACAAATAGTCATTACCTCTGATCGACCACCAAAGTCGATCGCCTCTTTGGAGGCCCGACTGCTGTCTCGTTTCGAGTGGGGGATGATCGCCGATATCGCCCAACCAGACCTCGAAACCAGGATTGCCATCCTCGAAGCAAAGTGCCGCGAACGACAGGCGACGCTGAACCAAGAGATTGTTTCATACATTGCTTCGGTGGTCCAGAGCAATATTCGCGAGCTTGAGGGTGCCCTCAACCGCCTGCTGGCGTATCACGGTCTCAACCGGACCGCTCCGACAATTGAAAGTGCCCGGGCGATCCTGGGTTCATTGGTCCACGCCCCGCGCCGCGGCGGCATCACGCCAAAACAGTTAGTCCAGACAGTGGCCACCTTTTTTGACCTCCGTATCGACGATTTGGTCGGCGCCAGCCGTAAGAAGGAGCTGGTGGAACCGCGTCAGATCGCGATGTTTCTGCTCCGTGAAGAGCTGCGCTCCTCCTACCCCTCCATCGGCCACGAGTTGGGTGGGCGAGACCACACTACCGCCATGCACGCCTGCACGAAAATTACCGATCAGCTCGGGCGCGACGAAAAGTTAAAACAAGACATCGCCATGATTAAACAGCGACTCTATGTTGGTTAATGATGAGGATGGGGGCGGGATAAGTCGGTCGGTGGTGGGGAATAGCGTTGGGTGCCGCCTGAATGCATTCTTAATAAACAGTGGAGTGGTTTCGGCGGCGCAGTTAGTGCTTGATTATCTATCGACAGGGCGTGCGGTTCTTGCCCACAGGGTTTCGGTTGAGTACCTTTCTCTTGAGGCCCTAGCCAGACGGGTTGGTGGGGTTGTCCACTCCGTCCACAGCCCTTATTGTTACCACCAAGGATTATTATGAAATTTATTTGTACCCAAGAGAACCTGGCGCGGGGGTTGCAAATTGTGAACCGTGCAGCCAGCAAGAACCTAGCTCTTCCAATCCTCAACAATGTATTGATTCAAGCCGAACCAAAAGGGATCATCCTACAAACAACCAATCTGGAACTCGGCATCACCGCCCATATTCGAGGCAAGGTCGAACAGCCTGGTCGATACACCGTCCAGTCACGCCTGCTGACAGATTTTGTTAACCTTCTCGAACACGAACGGGTAACATGCGAATTATCGGCCAGCGGCTTGACCGTCGTCTCGGGACACACCCGCACGACTATGAAAGGTATCAGCGCCGATGAATTTCCTGTACTCCCGAACGTCGCCGACGGCGTAATGACAGCAGCCGCCAGCCGTCTGATCCAGCGTGGTCTCGAAGGCGTGCTCTTTGCGGCGGCCAACGACGAATCGCGACCAGAGATTTCCGGCGTCTATCTAGCGCTCGAGGGCTTGAGTCTCGTCTTGGCCGCGACCGACAGCTATCGTCTAGCCGAACGACGAGCCGAAATTACACAGCCCGTGTCGGCGAAGCGAGAGATTATTATTCCCGCCCGGGCGGCCCAAGAATTGTTGCGCCTCCTGTCTCCAGACGAAGCGGAGATAACCATGACCATCGGCGACAATCAAGCCCTCGTCCGACTCGGCGAGACCGAGATCGTAACTCGCCTGATCGAAGGCCGGTATCCAGACTACCAGCAAATCATCCCGCAGCAATGGCAAACAAAGATGACGATCGGACGCGAGGCGCTGGTCACGAATATTCGTGCCGCCAGCCTGTTTTGTAAACCCGGAATAAACGACCTCACCATCCGCGTCGATTCGGGCCGACAACAACTGGTGCTCCAAGCCGCAAACGCACAGCTCGGCGAACACGAAGCCCGCCTCGAGACTAAGGTTGAGGGTCAGGACAACACCATCGTTTTTAACTATCGCTACCTACTCGAGGGGTTGCAAAGCATCGCGGACGAAGAGGTCATCCTTGAGCTGACCGACAGCCAGGCCCCGGGTGTTATCCGCGGGCCGTCACGCCGCGACGAACTCTACCTGCTGATGCCGATTCGGCAGTGACCCTGGAACCGATCAGCCGCATCCTTGGTCGGCTGACAAGAGACGAAACGGCCGGACATGAGCGGTTCGCCACCGCGGTGTTGGGCGCCGTCAACGAGGCCCTAGCGTCCGTCCTGCGACCACACCGGGATCAGGCCAAAGCCATTTCATTCAAGCATGGTACGGTTGTGGTCCGCGTCAGTCACGGAGCAATTGCCGGCTTTATCCAGATGTACCAGCCGGAGATTATCGACCGCGCAAACCGACGATTGTCGTTAGCGCTCGGTTCACCACCGACCATCAATCGCATCGTCACCCGGCAGGGCTAGGTAACAGAAACCGGCAGCAGGTCGCTCTGGGTAACTTGTCCGGACTTACTTTTGACAGTCAGGTAGAGAGAGTATGAACCAGGTTCAGTGGTTGGCCACGAGAGCACGTGATTTGCCCCGGCGGGGAGCGAAACAGAATCAAGTTCAGTGGCCACGCCATCCGGTCGCCGCAGATAGAGCGTTAAACGGTCGATGCCGGCTGGGTCGTAGGCAAAGACTCGAACCTGGCGGGGGAAGTCGGCGACGCGCACGACGACCTGCGGCGCAGGATCGACAAAGTACAGGGCGGCTACTGACTGGTTGGACAGAACATTGATCGAGACTGAAGCAGAGACCGTACGGTCCTCGGCCACCAGCTCTGCCCGCAGCGCCCGAAAACCATTGGCCACGCCACTGAGGTCCAAGGTGACGCCGTACGGCGCCTTGGTGCTGGTCATTAGTAACTCATCGTCGAGGTAGTACTTGACTGCCTCCACGGCGGTGTTGGACCGGACAGTGACCTTAACCGCCAGCTTGGCGTGCGTCACGGTTTCGTTCGATTCGGGGCTGGAGATAGCGATCGACGTTTGGCTGTTGCTAACACGGAGCGTACAGCGCTCCAGCGGCGGGGCGGTGACGACGTAGCGGTTCCTCTCGGCCCAGGTCCGGACCGGCTCTTCCCAGCGGCGATACATTGAGTCCCTCGTCGGGTCGGCTGGGGCCGGACCGCGTGGATCGTCTCGGTTGAGATAATGAAGGATAGTGTGGACCTCGCGGACAAAGCGGTGGCGCGTGAATTCTCTTGGCCAGCGGTCCAGACATTCCGGCGGAATCTGCCGACCAGTCACCGTGTCGATCACAATCGGGACCTCGGTCGCGAGCTGGCCGCGGAGAACCGGCTTATTAGCGTCGCTCGGTCGGGGTCGCGGGAAGGGAGTAACTGGGTCACCAGCCAATGCGCGACGCATGAATTCGTGCCAGATCGGCGCCGCCACAATCACGCCGTCGGAACCGGAGCGCATCGGTTCATTATTGTTGTTACCAACCCAGACGCCAGCTGCCAGCTGGGGAGCAAAGCCGACCGTCCAGGCATCGCGGAAATCATTGGTCGTACCAGTCTTGGTCGCCACCGGGCGGTCGGGCAGAATGAGCGGGCTACGGGAGCCGAAGATGAAAGAGCGAGCGGCGTTATCAGACATGATGCTGACCACTTGCCTAACCGGCTGTTCAGGTAAGACCCGAACATCCTTGTGTTGGTAGAGTTCGAGAATCTTACCGCGGGCGTCCTCAATCCGCAGCAGCGGGGTGGTTGGATTGCGCACGCCATCGTTGGCCAGGACGGCGAAGGCGGCGGCGTGTTCGAGCAACCGGACCGCCCCGCCGCCAATCGCCAAGGCTAGACCTAAGCGTTGTGGATCAAAAGTCGTATACCCGAGCTTGTTAGCAACATCCACGGTGGCCGGGATACCGGCCAAGTAGAGCGTCTTGACGGCCGGGATGTTGAGCGAACCAGCCAACGTTTGGCGCATTGTTAGCGGCCCATGCTCCTTGCCATCGTAGTTGTTGGGCGAGAAGTCACGGCCTGAGCCGTCCGGACCAAAGTTCGTCTTCAGATCGAAGAGCGTCGTCTCCGGCGTGTAGCCCTTGAGAAAGGCGGTCATGTAAACAACCGGCTTGAACGATGAGCCGGGATTGCGCAGGGCGGTGGCGACATTAAAGTTTCCGTCGCGCTCAAGATCAAAGAAGTTCCGGGAGCCAACCATGGCCATGACTTGGCCGGAGGACGGCTCGATCGCCACCAGCGCGGCATTAGTGGCCCGGTAGCGAGCCTCGTTCCGCTCGGCCCCGGCCGCCACCTCTTCTTCGGCGATCCGTTGCAGTTCTGGGTCGAGCGTCGTGACCACCCGCAGACCAGCACGCTCCACGGTCGCCGTCCCGTATTTTTGTTCCAGGATATCGCGGACATAAAAGACGAAGTGGGGGGCTAAAACCCGATCGCGGGTGGGCGAAACCCGACGGAGGATATCAACGTTCTTAGCTTCCGCGGCCTGATCTTTTGTAACCGCCCCAGCGCGGGCCATAGCGTCCAGGACGTACCGCCAACGGGCCACTAATTCATCAGGGTGGTTTCCAGTCGGTGAGTAGTAGGTCGGGGCTCGGACCATGGCCGATAACATGGCACTCTCGGCCAGGTCGAGGTCTTGCGCGTGCTTGTTGAAGTAAGTCTGGGCCGCAGCCTCAATGCCGTAGGCGCTGGAGCCGTAGGGTATTTCATTGAAGTAGAGCTTCAGGATCTGATCTTTGGTGAAGCGGCGCTCGATTTGATACGCCAAGATAACTTCCTTCACCTTTCTGGTCAGGGTCTTTTCGCGAGTGAGGATGGAATTTTTTACCAGCTGCTGAGTGATCGTCGAACCACCCTGGGCCTTACGGCCCGAGGTGATATCAACAAACAGAGCCCGGAGAATCCCGCGCAAGGACACCCCGCGGTGGCGGTAGAAGTCTTTGTCTTCGATACTCAGCGTGGCCTGTTTGGTGTATTGACCGATACCCGACAACTCAACCAATGTCCGACGCTGCTCGCCGTGGATTTCGTACAACAATGTCGTGCCGTCACGGGCGTATATTTTTGTGCTTTGTGCTACCGATCTGGCGTTGAGCCGGTTCGGGTCAGGCAAGTCCTGTGACACCCAGGCCACGACGCCGACAGTGGTGATGATTCCTAACAGGCCAGCGATTATGACGGACAGAAGCAAGCGCCGCTTCCACCGGCCACGACCCGGCGGCCGCCGGCCAGGGAACGCTCGCGGCGGCAAGCTGGCGTTAGATGGTCCCGCTCGGCGCGGTGTCGGAGATGGGCCCGGACGGGGTGGCCGCGGGGTGAAGATCGTCATAGAAGCGCTGTCTATGGTACCGTTTCTTTGGTATACTTTCAAGGTGGTTATGACTTCGTCCGCGAGCAGCACCGAAAACGAACTTCTTACTCGCGGCGTGGCCGAGATTATCGATCGTCGTCGCCTCGAACAGAAACTCCGCCGACACCGACCGCTCCGCGTCAAGCACGGGATCGACCCCACTAGTCACCAGTTGCACCTCGGACACGCCCTGCCACTCCGCCAGCTCCGCGACTGGCAACGAGCCGGCCATCGGGCGGTGATTATTATCGGCGACTTCACCGCCCGCGTCGGCGATCCGAGCGGTCGCGACCGACAGCGACCGGCGCTGAACGTGGATACCATCCATCGATTCGCCGCCAGCTACCTGAAGCAGGTTGGCCGAATTGTTGATGTCCGCCGAGCGGAAATTCATTACAACAGCGAGTGGTTTGACCACCTGGCCAGCCAAGACTTCCTCCGGCTGCTCAGTCAGTTCTCGGTTCAGCAGGTCTTGGCCCACGACACCTTTCGTCAGCGGGTCACGAGCCAGACCCCACTCAGCCTACTGGAAACCGTCTACCCCCTGCTCCAAGGATACGACTCAGTCATGGTCAAGGCCGACGTTGAGATCGGCGGGCTTGACCAGAAATTTAATCTCCTGGCCGGGCGGGATATCCAAACGGCCTATGGCCAAGAACCGCAAGACATCATACTCACCCCCTACCTGATCGGGACCGACGGAAAGCACAAGATGAGCAAAAGTATCGGTAATACTATTGCCATCGAAGATTCACCAGCCGAGATGTTCGGCAAGGTAATGTCGTTACCAGACAAGCTCATCGTCCACTACTTCGAATTAGCCACGGCGGCGTCCACCGACGAGGTGGCGGCCGCCAAACGCAGCCTCCGTCGCCACGACCTAAGCCGTCGCGACCTGAAGAGTCGACTGGCGAGCGCCATCGTGTCACTCTATTATGGCCGATCGGCCGCCGCCCAAGCAGCCGAAGAGTTTACGGAGGTCTTCCGGCACAAGAAAATCCCACGACAGATGCCGACGGTCACCGTTCGTCCCGGCCGCCACCCGCTGATTAACCTGCTCGTCAGCCACCAGTTAGCCAGTAGCCGGTCGGAGGCACGTCGCCTGATCGAGCAGGGTGGCGTAAAAATCAATCAGCACCCGATTACCGATTGGGAGGCCACGGTTGTCGCTGAGGAAGGAGCCGTTCTCCAGGTTGGTAAGCGACGATTCGTCAAGATTTCTTTGACCGAGTAGAACCAGCAGCCGAGGGGCCGGCTACAGCTTGTTGGCGTCTGGAAAAAGCGGAGCGGTAAAAGACCGCCGCCTCTTCTGGCGGGACGGTGTTGATAACCAGCCGTGAACCCAGCTCAAGTCCGGCCCAGACATCGCGCCGCGGCGCGATCCGGAGGTAGAGGTGTTCGGTTTGGTCGCCCACGACCTGGTGAAGATAAAAGTTGTACGGCAGACCAGCGGTGTAGAGCCTCGATAGCAACGCCTTCAGGTAGTTAGCCATCTCGCGAATCTCGTGACCGCTGAGCTGACCGACGTTGTCAACCCGTCGCCAGGGCATGATCCAAGCCTCGTAGTTATAGAGCGAGGCGTAGGGGGTTAAGGCACAGACGTAGTTGCCCGAAGCGATCCATCGTGGCCCCCCCTCTTCTTTCACCAGCAAGTCGTTGTAGTAATCAGTGTTGTGAATAATGCGGTACTCCTGAGCCCGTTTGCGGCGGAGAATAATGTGCGGCGGGACGTAGGCCGAAGAGAAAATTTGCGAGTGGGCGTGATTGATGGTGGCCCCGGCCCGACCACCGTTATTCTTAAAAACCAGGATATAACGAATACGTTTATCTCGCTGGAGCGCCCGAGCGCGCTGAGCGTAGGCCCGGATAATGTCAGCCACGTGGTTTTCCGGCAGCGCCGAGATATCAATACCATAGACCGGCGTCTCGATCACTACCTCTTGGTAACCATAGGCCTTAGGGTTGTCCGGCGTGACCACGGGAAAGAGATTATGAATCACCTTCACTCGCCAAGCCCGCTGGCCGCCAATAGTTAGGAGTGCCCGGACGTGACGCAATCGTTCGCGGCTGAAGGCATCTTGATCAGGTGGGATCGGTGGCGGCTGGGTCGGGGGCAAGAATTCCGGGTCGTGCGGCCGCCGCCCGCGGCTGGGAGCGATGATAACCTGGCGGTCGTGGACGAAATCGACGCGTATCTCGGCACGTTGGGGAATGGCGCTAGCCTTTGACTTGGGCATAGAGATGGAGATAGTCACGAGCTGATCGTCGCCAGGAAAAGTCTTGAGCCAGGGCCCGCTTGACCGCCGCTTGCCAGACGGGCGCTTGGCGATAGACGGCGGCGGCATCGTCGATGGCCTGGAGGAGGGCCCCGGAGCTAAAGGGGATGAAGCGGAAGCCGGTGCCGCTGTCCGGGCTGGTGATCAGGTCGATGACCGTGTCCCGCAGGCCGCCGGTAGCACGAACGATCGGTAGTGTACCATACCGCATGGCAATCATCTGCCCCAGGCCGCACGGCTCGAATCGGGAGGGCATCAAAAAGGCGTCGGCCCCGGCATAGATGCGCTGGGCCAGTTGCGGATCGAAGCCGATCTGGACCCGCACCCGAGATGGGGAACGGGCCGCCCACTGCCGCAGCTGAACCTCCAACTCGGACAAGCCGGTGCCGAGCAGTACCACCTGAACTGGGCGTTGATGCAGGGCGTCGGCCAATGCCACCAGAAGATCGTAGCCTTTCTGTGGCGTGAGTCTTCCAACCGAGCCAATCAAGAATCGCCGTCCATCAACTGGCCAGCCGAATGATGACTGGAGGGCGGCCTTGTTTTGCTCCTTCGCCACCCCCACCGACGTCGATGAATACCGGGCGGCCAGGGTGCGATCAGTAGCCGGGTTGAAAATCTCCGTATCAATACCGTTGAGGATGCCCCGAACGCCGCCCGGCCGGGACCGAAGATCGTCTTCCAGTCCCTCACCGTACTCGGGGGTTAGAATTTCATGCGCGTACGTCGGACTGACGGTGTTGACTGCCCGAGCGGCCCAGATTCCTTGTTGCAGGAAGTTAAAGTTGTCGAGATTGTCACGCTGGGCCAGGCCCGGGTGCTCGTTGCCGGCCAGACCCAACCAGTCAAAGATTTCGCCCGCCTCCCAGCGTCCTTGATTCTGGAGATTGTGGATGGTTAAAACGGTGGGCGGAAAGGCGGGGTTAATAATCGGACCGAAGACCGCGACCCCGGCGGCGTGCCAGTCATGACAGTGCACTACGTCTGGTCGCCAGCCTAGGGTGGGCAACAACGAAGCGACGGCCCAGGCAAAAAACGTAAACCGCTCGAGCTCGTGTCGCGTGTCTTCCGACGTGGCGCCCTGAAAATAGACACCGTGGAAGACGGCAAAGTGCGGCGGGCTGTCGAGCAGGTAGAGTGGGAGATCGGTCCCCGGCAGTCGAGTTTCTTCGACGCGGACCGGAACACCTTGCTGTTGCCAACGGACAAGAAACGGACCGCGGCGGCCTCGCTGAGGTAGTCGCTGGGAGGCGACAGCGGCGTACTTTGGGATCAGGACCCGGACGTCGTGTCCGGCCGCAACCAGGGCTTTCGGCAGCGCCTCCACGACATCGGCCAGCCCGCCAACCTTAGCGATTGGCGCGACCTCAGCGGCCACAAAAAGGATTTTCATAACCAGGGACGCAGAGACTGATCAGCGACAGCCAAGCGATGGAGCATAGCAGCCAACATTTTTTTCAGGACCGGACGGAAGCGGCTGGGGAGCGGCGGGTACCGTTCCGGTTGACGGCCGGCGAGGCGAATGAAGCAGAACCCAGCTAGGCGAATAGTCAGCGACAACTGAGCCAAATTCCAGGCCCGGTCGGTATCCGCTGACCGGCCGAGCGAGCGGAGACAAGCGTCCCGAAATACCTGCCGCCAGGTCGGTTGCTGCCAGGCCATCAACCAGACCATGACCGCATCAAACGTGGGCAGATTACGGTGTGACAACTCCCAATCAAAAAGGACAATCTTCCGACGGCCGGATTGGACCATGATGTTGTTCGGATAGAGGTCGCCGTGGGTGAAGGCCGTGGCGCGATGGCGCAAGAAGACCTTGGCCCGACGGAAGTGTGATTCGAGACGGCGAACGTCGGCTGGCCGCCAGGCAGTATTCAGCGGATGCCTCAAGAACGGCTGCCAAAATTCCCGTTGATAGTAGTTGAAGTCAAGTCGGTACCACCCGACATCGTGGATGGGCAACGTTATTCGGGCGCTGACGAACGGCGTCATGGCGCGGATGTCACGCACCACCCCGGCCATGATCTCCGGCCTGATACGCCGACAGAAGGAGGGAGACAGCCCGAAGTGCGTGACCATGTCACCAGCGAATGCGCCGGTCCAATATTTTCTCAACAACCATCGCCACCGCCCCCGCCCGCCGCTGGCGAGGAATGACGGCGAGTCAAAGCGTGGTTGGTGAAGTCGCTCGTAGGCGGCGAAGACGCGCTGGATCGAAATTTCTTCTCGCAGCGAGCGATCAAGACCAGGCGCGTTCTCAAGTCCGGCCTTAAACCAGACCACGTGGCGGCGGTCGTGAACCGGGGCCATGTAATACCGGTTGTATCGACGCGCGGCGAGAGATGGGGTGCGGCGGGGGTTGACCGGGCGCAATTGCCGACGCTCCATGGTCGCTTGAATCCGCTCCAACGCCTGCGGGAAGAGGCGGTAGCGGCGACCTACCATACACCAGCCAGAATAGCCTGTCGTAACGGACTATACGGGCGTCCAAGCAGGTAGACGCCAAGGTACGATTGTAGGGCCACCCGGAAGCGGACGAAGCGGAATAGGCGCTCGGCCAGAGCGCCAGTCAAGCGGACGTTCGGTGCACCACCATGGTACGCGGCCAGGAAGTGTTGTTGCCAGCGCACCACGGTGGTGGTCGGAACAGTGGACCCGGCCTGGAGTTCGAGCTGGACGAAGAAGGCGGCGACGTCGATGAGTGGATGGGATAAACGAGACTCGGCAAAGTCCACCACCCGCAGCGAGCGGGGCGTAATCAGAATATTGCCGGGATGGAAATCGTGGTGAACCAGCACTCGCCGCCGACTACGCGCCAAGGCGTGCTCAAAACGCATCACCCGCTCGATGGTTTGTTGCAGACCAGCCACCGCCACACTGTCCGGGCCGCGGAGAATATCGAGCGCCGATCGCCAATACTGGGCCCGCCCGGCCGAATTGTAGACCAGACGGATGGTGCGGGGAGAATGGTGGTGGAGGCGGACCAACCACTTGGCCACGGCTTCGAGGTGACGGTCGACCCGTTCGGGCTGACGCCGAAGCAGGCTGGCCAAGGTCGCCCCAGCCACCTGTTCATACACCAAAAGCTTCCAGCGCCAAAAAAAAGTGACCGGTCGAGCGATCTGGAGCGGCCCGGTGTCAAAACCGTGCCGCCAAAGGAATTTCATGATCACGTACGCTTGACGGCGGGTTTCATCCTGCAGCTCGCTTGAGCCGCGGAGGATGCGCTGTCGGCGTCGACCGGAGCGCAGGAGAAGCGTCAACGTGTAGCGCAGGCGCCAGCTGCGGTTCATATACCCACCAAGCCGCTCGACACGAACCCGGAGAACTCGTCTGGCCCGGGGGTCGACGCTCAGCAGCCGGGCCTGGAATGCTCGTCGCATAACCGCTGGATACAAAAATCGTGGGCGGCTAGACTTCGGCCGCATAGGTGCGAAGCTCTTTGATACGATCGCGGAGCTGCGCGGCGCGCTCGAACTCTTGCCGCTCCGAGACGAGACGCATCTCTTTTTCTAGATTGGCGATGATCTTAACCAGTTCCTGCGGCGGAAGCTTCGGCATCGACTGATCGGTCCGCTGACGAATTTCTTCGTCTTCTTGACGAGCCAGGGTTTCGACAATTCCTTCCCGCTGCCAGTCGAAGCCAGTGAAGACGATCTGTTGATAAAGCTCTTGGGCCTGCCGGCGCTGCGCCGCGGTCGCGCCGGGCGCCGTGTTGACCACATCGCGCAATTCCTTCGCTCCCCGCTCCATCATTTCCAACGACCACCATGGCTTGGCTGAAGCCCACCAGTATTGATCGGAATGGAGCGCCCGATCAAGGAGTTGGCGGGCTGGTTCGTAACCAGTGGACCGAGGGTCGGCGTGATGGATGGCGGCGATGGCCAGATTAGTCAGCTCCCACTGCCGCTGATGGATAACGTTGCCCTCGTCGTCCCAGCGGGCGAAAGGAACATTCCGCTGGAGATCTTTTTCCATCAACGCCCAGGTGGCCGGCAGGAGCGGGACAGCCTGAACCGAAGGAAAGCGACGCTCGAGGTCGGAAACGAGAACCGTTTCGAGCAGCCGGGATTCGTAGATTTCGAACAGCAGGTGCTCCATGCCGGGGCGGTGGTGTCCGAACGTTTCACCATCCATAGCCGTCAGGAGATACTCGTGCTTTTTGAGCCGCGGGCCAAGCGATTCGATCAGCAACTGACCGGTACCAATTTGGCCGGATAAGATTTTGTAACTCATCTTCCGCTCGCGAAAAAAAACGCGCAACGGTTCGGCGCCGCGGACTTGGTAGACTTGGTGGTATTCAACCTGCCCCTCGCGACGCTGGAACGACAGTTCGTCGACGATGATCCAGCCAAAGCCCTGGCCAGCGACCACCTTGGCCACCGTTTCAGAAATGCCCATCTCCGGCGGAAAAAATCCACGCGGTTGGTACAGTGGCCCGAAATAGTGCCGGTGCGCAGCGGTGTTCAGTTCTATTTGACGGACGATCTCTGTTTCCGGCAGGCGGGGCAGGAGCGGATGGAACTTGGCCGATCCGGTTAACTCGATTTGGCCGCGCTGCAGCAACTGGCGGACGAGATCGATGACGTCGGTCGCTCCATAGCGATCCCACAACTCGACTAAGACTGAGTTGATGTTCATCGTCGTCCGGGCCCGCGGATGCTCGAGCATGCCGCGGAGGATGGGGCGGTACGATTCCTTGGTGATACGCTCGACCCAATATTTTTTTTGGGTCGGCGGCTGGTAGAAATGGAGGAAGTTGGCCCAGATCATGAATAAGGTAAAAGGTTACGGGTTAAAGGATTTAGGAAGGGCTGCCAATAGAATGCTGTCAGTATACCAAGAAATCGAGGCCTCCGTCACTGACGGAAAATTCTGCCGAGGCTTGACAAAAAACGCAACCGCCGCTACGCTGCTTTGTCTTGTTCACGATTGCACATTGATTCGTCTCGTTCCCCATCTGGCCGATGGGCATCCGGAAGGGAGGTGTACATGGGATTTACTCGTAGATGCAAGTCTGGGCGCGAGGCCATGACCGTGGCCGAGGTCCAAGCCGGAACCGTAGCGCTCCGCGAGTTGGCGCGGCTTCATCCCGACCACCTGGCCATCAAGAGGGAGAGCCCCCAGGACATGGGGATCGTCCTGGCCACGATGCGCCGCTTCGTCATGGTGGCATACGACAGCCTGGACGACGCCCGCAAAGACAGGGGCGGGCGCGTTGAGGCGGATGTCGAGAGCATGGAGGTCGACGCCATCGAGTTTCTGCCGAAGCGGCATTCGGACGGTTTCCGTCTGCGGTTGGCATGGACCAAGACCTACGGTGACCCGCCGCTCGATCCGCTGGTCAAGCGGGCGTACGAATGCCGGCGCGACGCGGTCAACGGGAAGCTCGTGCTGACATGCGATGGCGATGATTGGGACGATCCCAATCCGCCGAGGTATTGATCCGCGCCCCGGGCGCGATTGATGGGCCAGGTTCTCCAAGTTCGCGTTCCCGCGACACCTGTCCACGAGTGGGGACCCATGGGAAATGGTCGTGACTAGCCATCCGATCTATAAACATGGGCGGGACCACAGCACTTACCCAGAACAGAAATTCGTTCTGGGCCTACCCGAGCGCGTGAAATTCATTTGTTCGGGCAGGAAATGGGCCCAAAAATCACAAATGACAAGCACAAAGCCCTAGGGAAAAACCAAGATCTAATTTCCGAATCATCAAAACGCTGAAACCCAGATGTTCGGTTCTCGAACATTCCTTATTTTTGGGATTTGTGATTTCAGTCCTCCGCAGCCATCACCCATAAGCTAATAGCTGATTTCACGCGGTGACTTGCCGTCCGCCCATGTAGCGGACGTCGCCGGTGGCGCGGAGATACGTTGCCTGTCGCCGTTTCGCTAACCCGGTTTTTTCCCACCGCTCGCTGGTTTTTGTGATCTGACTCATTAGCCGGGCCACCTGGTTCTTGGTGGCCGTCGGCACGGTAGTCAGCGGCGCGACGACATCGGCTAACTTTTGCGTTTCGCGAATGACAATCGTCATGTCCCACCACGGCGAGGCCGAGGCCCACCAGTATTTGTCCGACGTCAGAGACCGATCAAGGAGGCGACGAGCGGCATCGAAATTTGGGTCGACCGCCGACCGGTGAACGGTGGCGATAATCACGTTCGTCAACTCCCACTGGAGCTGATGGATCGGATTGTTCGGATGATTCCACAGCCCGTAGGGCACTCGCGACCGCAACTCCCAGATCTGCGACGACCAGCTTGAGGCTTGGAGCTTGACGCTCATCTCGGTCGTCAACTGACGGTAGTACTCGCTGACGGTGGCGGTGGTGACGCGGTTATGCGTGATGGTGAATTCCCACAGCCGATCGACGCCGTGACGGTGGTGGCCAAGATTCTCGCCATCCATGGCGGTCACGAGCCAAGCGGCGCTGCGGGCGTCACTCGACAAGGTTTCGAACGCGCTGCGGTGGTCGTCGAGCCGGGCGGAGAACGACAGGTAGTCGCTGAGCGGTCGATTACGGATCACGACGCCCAGACCGCTGGTCGTGCGGTAGCGCTTGAGCGGCGAAGCCTGGCCGATGGCGTCACCGACGGCAAGTTCGTCGAGGACCACCCACTGAAAACCCATCTCCAGGAGGAGCGGTTCGAGTTCGGGCTGGAACGCCATTTCCGGCGGGTAGAATCCCTTGGGCGCATAGGCCGGACCGAAGACGCGGCGGTGGAGTTCGTCTTGGAGCTCAATTTGGCGCCGTACTTCGTGGAGCGGGAGGAGGGGCAAAATTGGATGGTAACTGGCGCTGCCGACGAGTTCGATCTGGCCGCGTTCGAGCAGGCGACGGACGGCGCTCAGAAAGTCATCATACCCCAATTCGAGCAGCTGCTCCGTCAGGGCACCGGCGATGTTGAGGGTGATCTTGACGGTCGGATGTCGCTCGAGAATATGAACGAGCGGCCAGTAAGCCTCGGCCGCCGCCTGGCGGATGATGTCCTCATCCCACTGCGGCGGTTGGTAGATATGGAAGAAGTTAACCCACCGCATGACGAAGTCGAATGGCCCGTTGGTAAAGCTCAACGTACTTACGAGTCGGCAATTCCCAGGAGAACGATTTCCGCATCGCCTGCCACGTCAGGTGCTCCCAAACGCGGGGATACTTGTAGGTTTCGATCGCCCGGACCAGGGCGACTAGGAAATCATCCGGGTCGTAGGTTTGAAAAACAAAACCGGTGCCGACGCCGGTCCGCGGGTTGAAATCAACAATGGTATCAGCCAAACCGCCAGTTTTGTGAACGATCGGAACCGAGCCATAGCGGAGACTGATCAGCTGGGAAATACCGCATGGTTCGAATCGGCTCGGCATCAAGAACATGTCCGAGCCGGCATAGATGCGAGAGGCCATGGGCTCTGAGAACTCGAGGTGAACGGCGACTTGGTCAGGATGGCGCTTCGCCACCTGCCGGAACTGCCGCAGGTATTCTCGATCGCCGCCACCGACGATGACCAGCTGGACCGGCTGGCGGAGCAGCGCCGGCAAGATGTGCAGGATCAAATCGAACCCTTTTTGCTCCGTCAAGCGGTGAGCCATGCCGATCAATGGGACGTCGCGGTTGGACGGCAGGCCGAGCGAGTTTTGTAGCGCGTTCTTATTCACTAATTTCTTATCGAGCGAATTCCAGTCATAATGAATCGACAGGTGGTGGTCGAGGCTGGGGTTGAAAACGCTGTAGTCGATGCCATTGATAATCCCAAACACACGATCGCGACGGCGAAGCAAGTAACCGTCAAGTCCTTCGCCAAATTTCTTAGTTAGGATTTCCTGGGCGTAGCGTTCGCTGACGGTGTTGATCAGGTCGGCGTTCCTGATCGCCCGCAGGGTGAAGTTCATCGTCCGCAGCTTGGCTGGGTCGTCCGGAGGCGTATTATGTCCGCGGTCTCTTTTTTCGGGCGGGACTTGATACCACATCCCCTCGACCAACTGATACAGTAAATTGTGAATTGTAAACAAAGTGACTGTTTTTTGCCAAAATGGTTTCTTGGCAAACACATGACGGAGATAGTTGGGGATGAGTCCGGTTTGTGCATCGTGGCAGTGGAGGACATCAGGGGCCCAGCCGATGGCCTCGAAGAGCAAAAAAACACACCAATCGAAAAACGCAAACCGCAGACTGTCATGGCTGTGTCCATAGACCTTGTTGCGTCCACTGAAGAGTTCCTCTTGGTAAATAAAGTAGACCGGTACCGGCTGTGGGGCCGGTAAATGCGTCCGCAAAAACTTGACATGATATGTCCGGCCGGCAAACTCAACGTCCTGCTGCCCGACAAGTTCCTTGGCGAGGTTTTGCAGATCCATGAACTTATAATACGGGATGACCGCTACCACATCATGCCCCAGCAACTTCAGGTGCTTCGGCAGGGCATACGCGACGTCGGCCAGCCCGCCCACCTTAGCATAGGGTGACATTTCTGCAGCAATAACCGCAATTTTCAAAGCCAGCATGACCTTATCGTAACACGACGCCTGGTAAACCACACCAGGCGACAGCCATGGCATCGGCCACATCATCAAGACGCGGTTGTCGCTTGAGTTTCAGGAGGAGAGTCACCATCCTGGCCACCTGCCGCTTATCGGCGCGGCCATACCCAGTGACCGCCTGCTTGACGGCGGTCGGGCTGAAGCCGACGACCGGTGTTCTTGTCATCGCGGCGACGGCCAGCGCCACGCCACGGGCCTGGCCAACGGCCACCACGGTACTGATGTTCTTCGTCACATACAGTTCTTCCACGGCCATGACCTGCGGACGGAAACGCCGAATGATTGCCGACAGCGCGCGAAAAAGTTGCCCCAGGCGATGAGCTTCAGGTTGGCCGGCGGCGGTCAGAAGACAATCGGCCGCCACCATTTTTGGGGGCGCAGAGTCTTCCAAAACTGCCCAGCCGAAACGAGCCAGGCCGGGATCAATCCCGAGCACGCGCCGGCGGCTAGACCTCGTTGCTGTAGAAGTCGGTAACATCGTCATGCGCCTCGAGGGCGTCGAAGAACGGCTGGAGTTTTTGGCGGCCGGGCTCGTTAATGGTGGCCGTGGTGTCCGGCACAAATTCGATATCGGCTGCAGCGGCAGCCAAACCCTGACTGGCCAGCCACCCCTTGACCGACGGTAGGCGCGCCGGATCAGTTTCGATGACCAGCTGACCGTTTTCTTCGCGGACATCTTCAGCCCCAACGTCGATCAGTTGTAGTTCAACGGACGACCGCCGATGGGACAATTGGTTGAGCGGAAGGCGGATGATGCCCCGACGCCGAAACATCCAGGCGACACTATTTGTCGCCCCCAGGGACCCGCCGAAACGAGCGAACAGGGCACGAAGGTCGGCGGCCGTTCGATTGGTATTGTCAGTCACGGCCTGGATCATGACCGCTACGCCGGCTGGCCCGAAGCCTTCATACCACACCTCCTTCGTTTGTTCTTTTAATTCACCGGTGCCGGCCTTCACCGCCCGCTCGACGTTGTCATTCGGCAGATTCGCCGCCCGGGCCCGATCGATAGCCAGACGGAGGCGAAAATTCGTGGCCGGGTCTTTACCCTCTCGGGCCGCCAAAGAGATTTGGCGCGCCAACTTGCTGAAGATCGATGAGCGTCGCGCATCGGCCAGCCCCTTCTGGCGTTTGATGGTCGACCACTTTGAGTGTCCAGACATAAAATCAGCCCCACGGGCGACTAGCTTCCGCGACTAATCTACTATATTTGACCGCTAACGTCAAGCCAGTTCGACATTTCCATGCGGGAAGAATGGCGAAGAATGGTGTAGATGAAACGCCGGCGCATGTTTCGACCAGTCGCCTTGATTTGTGAAAAATCATTTGCTAGAGTCCTCAGTGCGTGGGGATACTCGTTACGGGCGTCGCCACGAAAG
This sequence comes from Candidatus Kerfeldbacteria bacterium, assembly GCA_016193315.1. GTDB lineage: Bacteria > Patescibacteriota > Patescibacteriia > SBBC01 > CAIJZX01 > JACPSJ01. The sequence continues at coordinate 40,046 of JACPSJ010000005.1, read as the reverse complement.
ACAAAATTCGATGGGAGCGACTTCTGGCGCCCATGCTTGGCCGGAAGCGCTTTCATCGTCTTCCCCAGCCCGAAGACAGCGGCCCGATTTTTGCTCACGAGCTAGCCAAATTCTGCTATACTAGCAACCATGACGCGCTCGCGAGATGACTGGGGCTCACACCTCCGAGCCGAGTGGTGGTGGCTGTCGTATCTATTCGTTTTTGTCGTGACGTTTGCTTTCTTCCTGGCACTCCAAGCCAGCCCGATCTTTGCTGACCCCGACTCGTTCTACCACGCCAAAATGGCGATCCTCATCCGCGATCAAGGGGCGATCCACGATTTTTCCTGGCTGGGCCTGACCGTGCTTGGGGCACAGTATACTGATCAGCACTTCCTCTACCACGTGGCGCTTATCCCCTTCGTCACCTGGCTGCCGCCGCTGATTGGGATCAAACTGGCCACCGTGTTTTTCGGTGCCCTCTTAGCCACCGTCGTCTATTGGCTGATGCGGCAGCATGGCGTACGCTGGGCACTCGCGTTCGTTCTCATTCTCGTGCTGACTCGACCGTTCGCTTTTCGCATCTCGTTGGCTAAAGCGCCGAGCACCTCACTCGTCTTCCTCTTCATCGGCCTGGGCTGGGCTTGGCAATACCACCTGCGCCGACTCTTCGGTCTAGCTTTTACCTATGTCTGGTACTACGGCGGATTTCCCCTGTTGACGGTCGGGACCGCGATCTACGCTGGCGTCAGCACCCTCCACAATCGTTTTATTAGCCGGATCAACCCGCACCGCTGGACGCAGAAGATTCTGGCGCTGGTCAGCCGTCATTCTCGAACCCACCGAGTCAAGCGTCTAAACCTCCGTCTGATCATGACCGTCATCGGTGGGACGCTCGCTGGCTTGGTCATCAACCCCTATTTTCCCGTCAACTTCCCTTTTTACTCTCACCAGTTGATCAGCATCGGCGTTATCAACTTTCGCGATGTGATTGGCGTCGGCGGCGAGTGGTATCCGTACGGATTCAATGATCTGGTGGGCAACACGGCGTTGACATCACTGGTAGTGCTGTTGGCGCTGGCTGGCGTGCTGGTCCGGTTTCGAGCCCAAACGAAGCAAGCGTTGACGCTTGGACTGCTAGCCGCTTTCTTCTTTGTGCTAACCCTCAAGTCTCGGCGGTATGTCGAGTACTATGTTCCCACGGCGCTGCTCTTCGCCGCCTACAGCCTGACGGATACGCTGAAAGGCCGCTTTGGCCACTTGGTGGGTAGCGAGCTGTACTACTTTTGGCGACAGCGGTGGTGGGGACGCGCCCTGATCTCATTCGTCGTGACACTGGGTCTGGTTGGCCTCGGCTACCTCGGGGGGCGTGACGCCTACGGCAACTGGCAGGATCTGCGTCAAGGATTCCGAGCCAGTCAATACGTGGCGGCCGCCAACTGGCTAGCCAACCATACCCCAGCCGGCAGCCGGGTGGTCCACTCGGATTGGGACGAGTTCCCGCTACTTTTCTACCACAACAGTCACAATACCTACATCGCCGGTCTCGATCCGACGTTTCTCTATCAAGCCGACCATCAACGCTATTGGACGTGGGTTGATATCACCCTCGGCAAGTACCGGGGCGATCTGTACGAGGCGGTGACCATGAAGCTCGCCAGCGCGTACGTCTTCATCGCCGGCGATCATCAAGGAATGGAGGATCTTGTCCGCCAGGACGGGCGTTTCATTCTCCGTTACCGTGACGACGAAGCGGCAATATACGAGGCGGTACACAAAAGCTCATGACCCCGTTAGAGCGAAAGCCATCAGGCGCCATTGAGCACCTAGCCACTCCAGACCACGCCATCGATCGCTCTAACGGGGTGACTGTCGATAGCTTACTGTTTCTCATCTTCGGCTTTGCCGCCGCCAGCCTACTGAGCACGAATTTTATCGCTCCATACTTGCCGTTAACGGGCGGGACACTGGTTTTCTACCTGATTATCTACGCCGGTTTCTTGGCGATGGTCGTCGTCGGCGGGAAAAATAACGAGCGTGCGCCACGGCATAGATTCTGGATCGCCAGCGGCGCGACGCTGCTAGTCTTAATTTTCGCTTTCAGTAGGCAGTTGTCAGTGCGTGGTCCGTCCGGATTGCCGGTCGGCATCCACGACGGAGCAGTTCACACCGAGGTGGCGGCGAAAGCAATCTTGGGTGGCGGCAACCCATATGAAGCTGACTATCGCGGCACACCATATGCCGACGTCAATCCATCAATCCCCGGTGGCCCAACGGTCAACGTCGTCTGGTCACACTACATCTATCCGCCGCTTACCTTTCTCCTCCAGGCTCCATGGACGTTACTGGCCGACGGACTAGGCTTGGTTCCGGACGTCCGCCTCGTCTACGGATTGGCTTTTTTGGTCATCACCTCCCTCCTCGTGGTTATGACCGGCAATTGGCAGATCAGAACAACCACGCTTGTGTTGGGCGGGCTGAACCCCTTTGTCTGGCTCTACGTCCTCGTTGGATATAATGACGTTGTGCCCGCCCTGGGCCTGGTCGTAGCTGCCTGGGCTGGCGAGCGCCAGCGGTGGAGGCTGGCTGGTATATCGGTCGCCCTGGCGCTAGCGGCCAAGCAAAGCGCTTGGGTGGCACTGCCACTTTGGCTGGTGTGGCTCTGGGCGCGACGACGCCGAGGCGACAGGCAAAGCTGGAAACTCGGTTTGACCGGCACGTTGACCGGCGTGGCGATTATCTTCGTTCCATTTGTCGTCTGGAACGGAGCCGCGCTCTACGATGACATTGTTCGTTACGCTTCCGGGGCGATTCCCTTTTCCTATCCCATTTCCGGCAGCACGGCGCTGCAGTATCTTCGGGTTTGGGGCCTGGTCCAGTCGCCGTGGACCGTCCTGCCAACCCACCTTTTCCAATTGATCGTTGGGCTACCGGTCTTGGTATTGGCCAGCCGTTGGTTGTGGCAACGTCCGGGGGCCGAGCGATTTCTGACCGCCGTCGTGGTTCTCAGCCTGTCGATCCTGCTGGTCAGTCGATACTTCAACAACAATTACCTGACCACTTTAATCCTCTTAGGGGTGGCCGCCTATGCGTTCAAGCCGCCGGCCCGACCGGAATCGTCCGATCTATGATCACGCTTGAAGCCATCCTCTTCCTTGTCTTCGGCCTCGTCGCTGGCCGGCTGTTCTATGCCCCTGGTCTCGATTACTACATCCTCAATGGGAGCATGCTCCTCCACTGGTCGGTGCCGTTGTTGCAGTATTTCTACGACCTGGTGGCCATCGGGGGGTTTATCGTGCTGGTTATCATGGCCAGACAGCCCGGGCCTCGTTCAGAACGACGGCGGTTTTGGACCATATTTGTTTTGGCCGCCGTCATGGTGATTGGCACGAGCGCACGGCACGCCGTCGTTCGCGCCACTCACCAGCCATGGCACGTCACGCACGATGGGGCGTTGCAGACCGAAGCGGCCGCTGAACTTCTGCTGGCCGGCAAAAATCCGTATGCCGTTAGTTACGTCGGAACGATTCTCGATAACGTGACCGGAGACTCTCTTCCCGCCAGCAGTTCGCCGAAGACGCACTACGCCTATCCGCCGTTGACGTTTCTAGTCGCCGTGCCAATGGTGTTGATGGCCAAGAACATCGGCACGGTACCAGAGGTCCAAATGGTCTATGTCATCGCGCTGTTCGTTGGCGTGATCGCCATTGTCCGTCTCCTGCCCACCTGGCGCAGCCGATCGTTATGGACGATTCTGACCCTCGGTAACCCATTTATCTTCTTATACCCGGTGGCCGGCTATAATGACGCGCTGGCGATCGGGCTGGTGCTTCTCGCTGTGGCGTTAGCGGCTCGTCGACAGTGGGGTTGGGCTGGTTTAGCATTCGGCCTGGCGCTCGGGGCGAAGCAACTCGTCTGGGCCGCCGCGCCGCTGTGGGCGTGGTGGTTGTGGTTGCAGAGCCGCATGGTCGATCAGACGCAGCGCCGGGCCCTCTGGCGATCGATGGCGGTGACGGCGATTACCGCGGCGGTCATCTATGGACCATTCTTGGTGTGGAACGCACCCGCCCTGTATGACGATCTTATCCGTTATGTGTCAGGGAACATTCCGCTATCGTACCCGATCGGCGGCAGCACGCTCTGGCAACTAAAAGTTATCCTTGATCCCGTCCACAACGCCTGGGGTCCAATTCCCAGCACCGTCGTTCAGGTCAGCGTCGGGCTTGTTATGCTGGCGCTGATGATGCGGTGGTTGCAGAAAAACCCCACCCTTAGCCAGTTGCTGTTCGGAACGGTGATGGTAACGTTCGGCCTGTCGTTGACCAGTCGATTCGTTTTCGACAATTATCTGTCTTCCCTCGTCTGGCTGGGCGCCGCCGCCTTCGTGCTCGCGGACCATGAGCAGCGATCGTAGATTCTGGTGGGCGGTGACGTTCGTCGCCCTGGCTTGGTCGATCGTTCCGTTCCTGATCGGTTGGGCGCTGACGCCACGAGGGTACGAATTCTACGGTAACTCGGCGCTCAACCCGAGTGACCCAGGCGTCTATTACAGCTATATCGAGCAGGGCCGCCACGGTAGCCCGTTCATGTATGATGCGTTCACCAGCGAGCCGCACCGGGCCACTCTGTGGCAGCCGCTGTGGTGGTTAGTGGGTCGGTTGGCAGCGTTGTTCGGGGCGAGTACCCCGACGGCGTATATACTGGCGCGTTGGTTGGCAGTTCCGATCCTGGTGTTGAGTTTATGGTCGGCGATGAAGTGGATATTCCGCCGCCCGCTTGATCGGCGGGTCGGGTTGGTGCTGGCACTTTTCGGCGGCGGCATTGGCGGTTGGCTGACGCTCGGCCAGCAGCCGGTAATATTGACAACCGCGCCCGATCTATGGGTGGCGGAGGCGCTGCCATCGCTGACGCTATTATCCAGCCCGCACTTCATCCTCATTACCGCCGGCCTGGTGTTTATGCTGGTTTCGGTCGAACGTTTTTGGGCTGAACGAAGGTGGTCGTTCATTGGTTGGGCTGGCCTGGTGGCCGCGGGCGTCCTCAGCCTGCACCCGTTCCACATTTTCACCTGGTTGGTCGCCTGGCTCTTGCTAACGGCGGTTCATTGGGCCAGGAGTCGAAAATTCCCCTGGCGCTATGTGCTCGGATGGCTAGCCGTGCTGTTCATGGCCTCGCCAATGCTGATTTTGTTCGGTCTCCAGCGCCTGTTTGACCCGCTGACAGTGGCCCGGGCCGCCCAAAACATCACCACCACGTGGTCATGGCCGAACACATTTGTCCTGGTGGGGCTGGTGGGAGGGGCGGCCGCTGTAGGTCTGTGGCGGCTGCGTTCCACGGATTGGCGGTGGCGCTGGCTGATAACCATCCTGGCGGCCTATGTCATCGCCATCTACCTGCCGTTACCGTTTCAGCGTCGACTGAGCCAGGGCATGTTTATGTTTGTCGCCGCCCTGGCCGTGCCAGCCGTAGCTAGAGCTTGGGAGTGGACGCACACCCACCCCCAATTCCTGCGGTGGCCAATCATTGGTTTGTTTGTGGTGATCATGAGTTTTTCGGGAGCCCGAGTGATCGGGGCGATAGTAAGTGGGTATCTAAACGAGCTTCGGGCGGGCGCTCAATACCTCTCCTACCATTCGCCAGAACTTCGGTCGCTTATCAGCTCGATTAGGCCGCTCGAACGCCGCCAGGGCGCGGTCCTAGCCAGCGTCACCAACAGTCAAGCGATCGCCGCGCTGGCCGCCCAACCAGTGTATATCGGTCACGGCATCGAGACCGTCAGATTCAACGACAAACTGAAACAACTGCGGCAATTCTACCAGTCGATGGACCAAACAGAAGAGCGACAGTTTCTTCGTGGCCGCCACATCTGTTTTGTTCTCGACGGACCGCGGGAACGAGCCTACGGAACAAACTTTCAAGCTGCTCAGTGGCCAGATCTGGAGCGATTCTGGTCCGGCCCGACAATGGCACTGTACCGTCTAAGCGACTGTCCATGACCCGGACCGAACATCTGACCATCGGCCTGGTCGCACTGGCGTTGTGGGGGGTAAGCGGGCTGCCGCTGTGGGTCGGCTGGTTGAGCACGCCGGCGGATCAGGTCTACGTCGCCAGGGTGCCGATCACCGGGGCCGACACGACCGCCTATTACTCCGACATCGAACAAGCCCGGCAAGGAGGAGTGTTAGTGAGTAATCAGTTCACCAGCGAACCGCAACGACCGACACTCTTCCATCCGCTGTGGTTGTTCACTGGCTGGTTAGGGGCGCTGACCTCTTGGTCGACCCCAGCGGCATATCAGGCCGCTCGCCTCCTGGCGGCGTGGGCGTTTGTGCTTCTTCTCTACCGGATCCTGATGACGGTCTCGCTGCGTCCGGCCGGCCGGTGGTTAGTGCTGGCAGTGGTGGTCACCAGTTCAGGGCTTGGGTGGCTGACGCGGGCCGACTGGCGCGGCGATGTTCAGCTGAACAGCACGCCGGTCGATCTGTGGGTGGCGGAGAGCAACACGTTCCTGTCAATCGGGCACTCCGCGCTGTTCATCGGCTCGCAAGCCTTGCTGCTTTTTATTCTCTGGCAAGGCTGGCTGCTCTGGGCCGGGCAAGTATCGCGTGGTAAACGATGGATCGGTCCGGCGCTCGGCCTGCTGGCCCTGATCCATCCCTACGATCTATTCACCGTCGTGGCGGTCTTAGTCGCCAGTTTTCTGTGGCTGACCGCAAGCGGTCGTTGGCCAGGTGAACGATGGCGGGAGATGGTCGTGGCTGGCCTTCAGTGGCTGGTCTGGGTCCTGCCGGTCGTCGTCTACTACCTCGTGGTCGTTCTGCGAGAACCGGCGATGGCCGGTTGGCTGCGGCAAAATGTCGATACGACGTCCCCGCCACATCTTGTTTTCTTAGCCTTCGGTTTATTGTGGCCCCTAGCCGCGATTGGCCTTCTGGCCGACCGCCATCGGCGACCGAGTGTGCTGACGCTGTTTTTCATCTGGGCGATGGTGGGATTAGCGGTTATTTATCTGCCCGGCCTGACTTTTCAGCGCCGCCTGCTCAACGGTTTGCATCTTCCGATCAGCCTATTGGCCGGCTGGGGGCTGGTGATGATGAGCCAGCGATTGCGGCCAGCAGTAGTTCGCTGGACCGTGGTCAGTGTGATGATCGCCGTTCTGGCGCTCTCTAACCTACGCTCGCTGGCCCTTGATGCGGCGCAGGTTTTTCCGGACGCTAAGCCGCACTACCCGGCCAGGATCAGCCGCGCCGAATACGAAGCCATGCTCTGGCTCAAGGCGCATAGCCGACCAACGGACGTGGTCTGGTCGGAGGTGTGGATGGGCAACACGATTCCGGGAGTCAGCGGACGGACCGTCGCCCTCGGTCACGGTCACCAAACTATTGATCTCCAGGGACGACTGCGTGACTGGGAGGCCTGGCGAACGGACAGCCTGGCGCCGGCCGAGCGGACCGAGATGTTGCGCCGGTTACGAATTAACTTGCTTTTCTGGCGGGCGAAGGATAAGTTGCCAGGCGGCTATCGGCCCGAAACAGATCAGCGTTGGCAGCTGGTATTCCAAAAAGATGACGTTCGACTCTTTCAGCTATAATTCAATTGAGCCGATCGGCACGCGATCGTAAACCCGCTCTTGACTGATGACCGGCGTGAACTGCCGCCAGCGGTTGAGACGGACCCGGCCCTCGAGGGCGACAACTTCGGCCGTCAAATGAAGGCGCCCGCGCACGTTTTTTGGTGTCACCAGACGATGCCGCGTCAACCAGGCCTCCCCGGCTCGCCATTCATTTGAGGGCGGCGTGCCTTGGCCGAGCAGACGGGTGCTTGACCACACGACCCGATCGCCGCGGCTGAGGCGGAAACGGATTGACAGCGGCCGGGATAGTTTCCGACCGTTTTGCCAAGCCAGTTCAACCAGGAACCCTTTTCGGCCTGGCTGATGAAAGGGAGAGTTGGTGAGACCGGTGACCTGGGGCGGCCGCAACAATCGTATCCGATCGCCCGATATTTCCGTTTCCCCGACCGCCAGCTTGGCGGTTGGTTGGAACGCGTCCCGCCCATCGCGAGCGTACAAGGCGACGCTGTCAACCCACGCTGCCAAGCGCAACCCTTGATCAGCTAGTAAGCGTTCGAATCGTTGCGGGCCGGTGAGGCCGCGATAGAATGTGCGTTGGTACAAGAATTGGTAGTGATAATACTGTTGCCAATCGATGAGGGCCACGTCAATGGGTCCTGGTAGGCGGTAGGGAACCTCGGAATATTGCCGTCGGCCGAGGTGAACGTAGTTGAGCGAATAAATGGTTGATCGATTGGCGAGATGGGGGAGAAGATTGAAGGTGGTCAGAACGCGATCGCCCGCCTTAATGGCCGGCAAGAACGTGCCCAAGACCGCCGGTTCGGTTAAGCCCTGGTCGGATCGAGGCTTCCATGGCCACTCGGCCGGGCCAAAGAGGAGATGGGCGTAGAGGGGGCCGCTGACGGCGACAATCGTCACTAACGTGGTTGCCACCGAGCGGCCGAACCGAACGAAGCCAACCAGTTGATGCCGGTCGCGGACCGCCTCGAGCGTGGCCCAGATCAAGAACGGCAGGTAGGGGATGACATAGTGGAGACGGAGGATCGATTCTGCTTCGGCGCCGATCAGCAGCAATTGTAGGAAGACTAACAGCAGTGGCCAGAGTCGACGCGGTCGCCAGAGCGGTAAGAAGCCGAAGGCGACGAGGAAGCCGACGGTCGTTAGCCAGTTCCTGACCTGGAAGAGGTGCGACAAAAAAACCAACGGGTGGCGAAAAGGGAAAGTTATCATCTGGCCGTAGCTGTCGCCGAGCCAACGGTAGAAGGCCAAGAACTTGTAGTGGCCGAGTGGTTGCGCCTGGCCGATGATCGTATTGGCGGCCCACCACCATAGGCCAGCGAGCACCAGGGGTGGCAGCCACCACCGCGACCCGCGACGTTCGATGGCGGCCAACAAGGCCCAGCCGGCCACCAGCAACGGCATGTCCTCACGAACGAAAAGCAGCAGAATGAGAAGAGCGAGCCACCAGCGGTAACGACGGTCGTGGTAGGCAACGATGGACCAAACAAGGATCGGCAAGGCGAAGCTGAGGCCGTGGAACTCGTAGAGAGCGGCATTGTAAAGCAATGGGTGGGCGAGAAACAGCCAGGCACTCCAGATTGCTACCCGCGGTCCGAGTAGGCGACGAGCGAGCAAGGCGATGGGAATGGCCGCGGAGGCTAGCAATAGTGTTTGGGCCCAAAGAATGAGCAGCGGTGACGGCCACCACCGGTAGAGCTGAGCGAGCGGCACCAGCCACAATTCCAGGTGATCACCAAGGTACGTTGGATCGTGGATCGAGGAAGCGAAACCGTATCCCTGGCTCAACGACCAGATCGTCTGGGTGTAAATTCCGAGATCGAGTCCGTTGTAGCCGAAGTCTCGGAATTTGACGTACTGCAGGGAGCCGATGATGAGCGAGAATAGCACGACACCACCGCCAACGAACCACCAAGAACGTCGGTCCATGCCGTTTATCGTACCGCATTTGTTTGCGAATACAACCCCGCCCCGACGCTCGCAAGCGTCGGGGCGGGTGAGTTTACGCAATCAGGAAGTTTCCTCCTACGTCTGGGTGACGTCAGCCGTGGTCCGAGCGACGAAGATGACAATCGCCCAGGCCAGCAAGACGATGATCAGGCCGATGACGGCGGCCGAGATAATCTTCTTGGCCTTATCAACCTTTTCTTCATTTCCACCGGCGGTCAACCAAGTAAAGCCACCAATGATGATCATGATGACGGCAATCAGGGCCAGCAAGCCAAGGACGAGTTGGAGGATGTTGATGACCGTCTCTTTCAGGTCAGCGCTGCCCAAGCCGATCTGTTCACCAAGTGATTCGACACTGAAAGTTGTAGCTTGACCGTGGGCAACCATCGGCAGCAAAGCCGTGCCCAGTGAGCCGGCGATCAACGCGTATTTGGCAAATTTCTTCATGGTATCACCCCCTTTCGGATGATCGGATCAGAATAGTCAAAAATGAGGCTAGAGTGTGTTGCCGGTGACGTCGGCCGTGGTCCGAGCGACGAAGATGACGATCGCCCAGGCCAGCAGGATTACGATCAAGCCAATGACGGCGGCGGAAATTATTTTCTTTGCTTTCTCGATTCGATCCTCGTTGCCGCCGGCGGTTAGCCAGACAAACCCGCCGTAGATAATGAAAACCACCGCCACTAAGGTCATGAACCCGAGGACGAAACGAATAACGTTAATGACTACTTCTCTGAGATCAGCTTCGCCGAGCCCGATCAGTTCCCCGACCGATTCAATACTAAAGGTTGTGGCCGCTCCCTGAGCGTGCGAGGCGATAGGAAAAAACCAGGTGCCGATCAAGCTGCCAAACAGGGCCAGCTTGGCCAGTTGTTTCAATTGCTTCATAAGCGGAAAAGCGCTGTTAGGTGATGGAAATTGTTGGCTAAGGAACAAGTCCAGTCATGATTATACAAAAAAACCGCGGATTGTCAAATGCAAGTTATCCTCAGCCCGTTACAGATGGCCGGAGACAGGTCTTAAAATTATGCTGCCCACCAGGCAACAGAACGCGGCGGGCACGTTTTTCTTCTCATTAACCATCTGTAACGGGCCTCACCCCGTTAGAAGCGGCACAGATATGCATGGGTCCAAGAAACCAGACTTCCAGCCATAACATAGTTCATCCGTGAAAGCCACGACCCGATCCGCTTCTAACAGGACACCTCTAACAGGGCTAGCCACTTACCAACCCCTGGAGGACGAACCTAATAATGCCCCAACTAATGAGGATGAGGACAACGCCGATGGCGGCCCAAGCCAGCGTCTCTTTCGCCTGGCGGACGCGGTCGGCGTTTCCGCCGGAGGTTAACATCATCACCCCACCCCAGATAAACATCAGCGTGGCCAGAATGGCAATCACGCCGAGAATGTACCGCACCACTTGGCCAATCAAGCAGGTGGCAGTATTGCAACGAATCGGGTTGGGGATGGTGACGCCAGTCGACGACGTTGAATCTCCCTGAGCGAAGCCGACCGGCGCGGCGACGAGTAAACCAAGAAGGAGAGCTACTGACAGAAGTCGTTTCATGGTGGTCGGAGAGTATGGTAGCACAGTTGAGCGGCGGTACCCAGGTTAAATGGATGGACTATTGTAGAGCGTATCCTGACAGCCGCGGTCACACAAGCCGTTGCCATGACAGACGCCGGGGGTAAAGGAAATGGCCGGACTGACGACGTTCTTACACCAGTGCTCAGTCGCTTCAGCGAAGCAGCGGTCACCGCCGTTGTCGCAGAAGCCGCAAACCGCTTTCGTCTCGGCGTTCTGAAGACACCGCTCCCCGGGGACGAAGGTATTGGAGCGGCTGAGCGCTAGACAGGTGCGTTCGCTCATCAACTCGGCGCAGAAGAGCGGCGAGGCGCCATCGCTCGTCTTGACGATGCAGCATCCGGTCGTCGCCGATCCGGGTCGAGCTGGCCGCTGGGCCGGAGCGGAAGGTAGCAAGGCACTGACGGCTTCGACGCGGGCGGACACCGCCGCATCGTTGCAGGCTGTGCCGCCGCCGGCGACGAGTTGCTGAGTGACTTGATCAATTTCGCCGGTCGGCGGGCGGTTATTGGCTAGCTGGAACCGTCGGACGCAGTCGAGGGTATTGGAGCCGAAACACCCATCAACCCCGCCACAGTTGCAGCCTCGCTCGTTGAGCGCGGTTTGGAGATCGCGGATGGCGCCGGTCCGGCGACTAGCATCGGCGCAGAAAATCTTGTCACTGCAGCTATTGTCCCAACGACTGTGGCAATCGCTGGTGGAATCAGTTCCACCGCCGCTAAACGGTTTCTCTAAGTCCCGCTGTCCGCCGAAGATGGTGGCGATCGGACCGCCAAACGGATTGAGCGACCGGGCAGTGGTGCCGGTGATGGACGCGACGACGAAGTTGATGATGACGAAAGCGGTGAAGGAGACGATCAGCCCGATGATGGTGCCACCCAGGATGCGTTTTCCTTCGTCGATTTTCGAAGCCCGCCCACCGGCCGTAATCCACTGGACCCCTCCCCAGACGAGCATCAGCACGCCCAGAATGGTAGCAATGCTCAGACCAAATTGGGCCAAGACCACGAACTGGTTGAAGAAGTCATCGATCCCGCAGGGGTTTTTAAATTCTTTTGTCAGCGGGTCTAACTCATCATCGCAGGAAATGAGCAATGGTCCGGTCGGCGGGGCGTCCGGATTCTGAGCCGCCGCCGGTCGTACGAAAAACCAGGTTATGCTAAGCAACACCAAGGGCACCAAACTCAGTCGTTTCATATCGTCGACTCGATTTGTTGAGCGGCGAGAAGCAGCGCTTCGTCAACCGTGGCTTGACCGCTGAGAATGCTCTTGACCATGGCGCGGAGATAGTCTTCAGCCGCCGCGCCGCCGCGGCCGTGATACCAGGTTTTGGCGGTCAGGAGCTGTCCGGCGAAGGGACCGAGCTCAGGATTGTCCTTTTGGCCGACGAGAATGCTCTTGATGGCTGCTAGCCGGCCGGTGGCCTGGAGATAGAGCGGGACGTTCTCCCCCCGTGAAAAGAAGTAAAGGATGTTCCAAGCCAAGGTCGACTTTTGACCCAGGGCGCTGGCTTTTGAGACCATCAGCGTCTGATATTGAGCGCGGTCGATAAAACGCGTCTGTCCGGTGGCACCATCACGGTCACCGTCCAGGCTAAGGTGGAGCATCTGGCCCAGCCCCCAGTTGAGGTTACCGCCGGCGATCGACGGCCGATCGGCTAAGGTACCAAAGTAGTAGGCTACCTTGCCGGCCAGAAAGGCTTCGCGCGCATTCGGCTGACTGACATTCCAACTGTAGGCGACTTTCTTGGGATTGGCGAAGCTGAGGAAGAAGTCGAGCGCCGTCTTGGCCTGCTCTCCGAACCGAACCATGTTCTTGGTCGATACCTCAGGCATGCCGTTCTGGAGCATCAGCAGCGTTAGCAAGTCGATGGCATGCGGGAGATTGTCGACGGTCCCCAAGGCGACGCCGGACTGGATCAGGGCCTCGCGCTCATCGGTGATGGTCAGGCGGTTGGATTCAATCTGACTGAGCAGGTCGCCCCAGATTTTGGCCGGCTCAAACACCTTGGCGTTGTTGAGTAAGTCTTTGTTGTAGTACAGCACCAGCGTGTCCATCGCCAGCGGTAGCCCCCACACCTGGCCATCGATGACCAGGTCGTTAATAACAACGTCGACGAACGTGCGGCGTAAGGCGTCGGTCGTTGGGGCCGGCTGTTGCTGCTGGACAATTTTGGTGCTACTCCGGAATATCCCGCCGCCGGACTGGACCAGCGACACACCGAGCTGAGCCGGCATGGGGGTGGCGTACTGGGCCATCTGACCAACCCAGGTCTGGGGCACGAAGAACAAATCCGGACCGGTTCCCTGGGCCCAGGCGCTGAGCAGCTGATTAACATAATCCTCTGGCCGAACTTGCTGGTAGGTAATCTTGGCGTACGGCCGTGTCTGTTGGTACTTGGCGATCAGGGTGGTGAAGGCGGTGGCTGGATCGTCGGTGCCCCAAATGGTGATCGCTACCGGCGGGATGGTCCGCGGCTTGGTCTTTAAGACCCCACTGACCACGAGCACAATTGGCACCAGTGGGACCAGGAGAATAGCGACGATGATTAGGACGCGGCGCATAGAGTTTAGTTGATTAGGCTATTGGTTGACTAGTGGATCCGATGGCTAGCCGGGTTTGCGGAGATAGGCTCGGATGTCGTGGCGGAGTTCGCGGTGCTGCAGGGCGAAATAAATATTGGCCTTGACGTACTCGCGCTTGCTGCCGCAATCGAAGTAGCGGCCGCTCATTTGATGAGCGTAGACCGGGCGTCGGCGGGCCAAGAGGTTGACCGATTCGACCAGGAATACTTCACCATTGATCGTCGGTTTCGTTTTTTCGATGTAACGGAAAATGTCGGGCGTGAAGACGTACCGGCCGGGGCTGAAATGGAGTGATGGCGGCGAACCCTTTGGCTTTTCGATGATCGATTTGATCCGGAATGTTTTGCCGGTGACGCGCCCGAGGGGCTGCATGATGCCATAACGGTGAGCCAGGTCGGGGCTGACCTTCATCGTCCCGGTGACGGTTGACCGCGTGCGTCGGTAGGTGTCGAAAAGCTGTTTGATGGCCGGCGTGCGGGCGTGGATGATGTCATCACCATAAGAAAAAGCAAACGGCTCGTCGCCAATCAGTTCTTTGGCCATATAGAGGGCATTGGCGATGCCGAGCATCTTGCTCTGACGGACATAGACGAACTTGGCCAGTTTTGAAATCCGATGGACTTCGTTCAGCAGCTCGGGTTTGTGGCTTTCGCGCAGCGATTGCTCGAGTTCCGGCGAGTAATCAAAATGATCTTCGATCGCCCGCTTGTTACGTCCAGTGACAAAGATAATTTCTTCGATCCCGGCGGCCGCCATCTCCTCGACGATGTACTGAATAACCGGCTTGTCGACGACGGTCAACATTTCTTTCGGCTGGGCGATAGTGGCGGGCAAGAAGCGAGTACCAAAACCGGCCACCGGGATAACCGCTTTTCGTATTTTTTGCCGCTTTGATTTTTTCGGCATGAGCGGATGATACCATATTTCGGCACACTCGTCCATCTACTCACGCTCGAAATTAGAGTTGGATTGCAAGATCCATTTGAAGTTATTTTTGCGTGGTAGAAATTCCAAATTCCAAGCACTAAATCCCAAATAAATCCAAAATTCCAATGCCCAAATGTCCAAATTCCCGAAGTTCAATATTGAACTTTTGTACCAGCCAGAATTTCTTTCGGTCATTAGAATTTTGTTCATTGGAGCCTCCTTGGAGCTTAGAATTTGTGATTTGGAATTTCATGTGGGCAGAAGGCCATCATCACCAGCCTTGTTTGCTATACTGCTCGTGATGACTAACAGCTGGAGAAAGTACGTGGTCCCCTGGCTCGGTTTTCTGATCGCGCTGGGGATGCACTTATGGCAACTTGATCAACCACCGCAACTCGTCAGCGACGAAGTGTTTTTCGTCAACGACGGCTACAATTATGTTCTCGGCCACCCCTACTTCGATCCACACCCACCGCTTGGCAAGGAACAACTCGGCACAGTCTTCACGCTGTTTGGATTCACGCCGTTGACGTGGAGAATCCTCAACGCTATTGAAGGCGCACTGCTGGTGCCGCTGTTATGGTGGCTGGCGTGGCGGTTCACCCGAAACCGAGTGGCGGCGAATCTAGGCGCGGCACTGGTGCTGCTTGACGGGCTGACGCTGGTCGAATCGCGGCTGGGGCTGATCAATATTCCCTACATTCTGTACGGCCTGACCGCGCTAGGGTGCACGCTCAAAGGGTTAGAAGTACGGCGGCCCGGCTGGTGGTTGTTGGCCGCCGGAGTAATGATCGGGGCGGCAGTGTCGGTTAAGTGGTTAGCGCTGCTCATGACGACCCCAACTATTCTGCTGTGGATTTGGCCGAAACTGTTCGGGCAAACAAAAAATCCTGAGCAACCGTTGTGGACGTGGTTAACTGCACTCGGCGGTCTTATTTTTCTTCCCGCCGTGATCTACTGGCTTGTTTTCCTCCGGCATTTCGGCTGGTTGGGCGTGACCGATACGTTTTTCAAAACCAACGCCCAGATGCTGAACTACCATTTGTCTGTGCCGTCGCACGGTGGCCTCTACGCCCAGCCGTGGTGGGGCTGGCTGTTGCTGTGGAAACCCTTCGTCTACTGGGCCCAGCCGGTCGGATCCAGCATTAGCGCTATCGTTTCGCTGCCGAATCCGTGGGTATGGTGGACGGGGGCGATGTTTTTGCTCTACAGCCTCGTCCGCGGCTGGCGCGATCCGGTGCTGAGAGGACTGAATTTGTTCCTCCTCTTCGCCTGGATTCCTTTCGTCTTTATTCAGCGCATAATGTACAGCTACCACGCCATGCCCTTTGGGCTGTTCTTGACTTTACTCGCGTCTATCATTTTGAGCCGCGTCTGGGGTCGCCATCGACGATGGGTCGTGAGTTACGTGGTGGTGGCTGGACTCATTTTCGTATGGTTTTTGCCGTGGTATCTCAGCTTTCCGTTGAGTCACACCGAACATCAACTGCGGCGATGGTTGCCGAGTTGGCAGCTTGAACCACGCTAGAACTCATTTCAAAACCTCATTTCGGCTGCCAGGCCCGATTTCGGGCTCCGGCTGGCGGCTCGGGTTCAGTGTATCTCCAAATACATTTCACCCTCCGCCGCGGCGCCGCGCCCGCGAAATCTGCCATTTCGCCCGGAAAGCAGGTTTTGAAATGAGTTCTAAGGCGGCGGAAATCTTTCAAGGGCTTGGTCGGGCGAGTCAGCGGATCGTAGAAGGTCCAGAATCTTCTCCCGATCATAGCTTTTTTCCTCAGCCAGCTTTTCAGCCGCCTTGATGATTCGACCGAAGATCGGTCCCGGCGACCAGCCGAGGGATATCAAGTCCCGCCCCTGAATGATCGGGACCGGTCCTTTTTGCAGTTTCAGTTTTGCCACCCGCCCGCGCCACCAGTTTTTCAGGGCGGCGATGTTTTCCGGATGAGCATAGCGATCATCGGGCAATCGCCCTCGACCGAGGATGTCGCCTTCGGTGACAAGCAGCAATTGTTCCAGGCTGGCCGGATGGAGACGGTTGATCAAGCGCCGGACGGCGCCGTCCTTGACTGGCCCCGGCCCCCGCTGTTCGGCCGCGAAGAGTATGTCGGCCATCATGTGTTCGCGGATGAGTGGTTTGACGCGTTCAACGAGGTGGGCGGGAAACCCCTGGTGTTCAAGGAAATCCGCCATCACGCCGACGCCGGCTTCAGCGTGACCAAAAGATCTGATTTTGCCGTCAATCGGTCGAGTGGTGAGCGCCTTGCCAACGTCGTGGCCAAAAGCGGTAAGCATGACCATCAGCCGTTCGTCATCCGGCAGGTCCGAGCGGTCAACCAGGCGCTTGGTATCATCGACCACCAGCATGGTATGCGCCCAGACATCGCCTTCAGGGTGGAACGTCGGTTCTTGCAGCGTGTCCTTGAGCTTAGCGATGATCGGCGCGAAACGGTCGAAGTAGCCAACCCGTCGGGCTAGTTCCAAACCGAGCGAGGGTCGCGGGGAGAGAAGAAACAACTTTCGCCACTCGGCATAGAGACGATCAGGCGGCAGTTCAGCCACCGCTGGCACCATCTGTTCGAGAACCGCGGCGGTGTTGTTCTCGATGTTCAGCCCGAACCGCCCCGCAAACTGAAAAGCGCGTAAGACGCGAAGCGGATCATCACCGAACGACCGCTCGTCAACGAGCCGAAGAGTTTTGTCAACTAGGTCTTTTTGGCCGCCGAAAGGATCGATGAGTTCGTCGGTCAGCGGATCTTTAGCGATGGCGTTGATGGTGAAATCGCGGCGCCGCGCCGCCTCGGCGGGCTTCATCGTCGGATCGGTGGCCACAGCAAATCCTTTGTGGCCTGGGCCGACCTTTGACTCGCGGCGCGGCGCCGCCACATCAATCTCACTGACGCCGACCCGGAGCTTGAGGATGCCGAAGGCGCGGCCGACTTCCTCAACCGGTCCATGTTGACGGACCAGGGGTTCGATCGCCGCCGGATCGAGGCCAAAAATTTCCAAATCGTAATCTTTACGCGGTAAACCAAGCAGTTCATCGCGAACTGAACCGCCAACAAGCAGGGCCCGGCCGCCGCGATTCTTGACTGCGGCGGCGATAGCGTGGACGACTTGGGCGGTCTCCAGTTGTGTCGCGGAGCTCATCATCTCAGTTACTCTAGCGGGCGGAAACGAAAAAGGAAAGGGCCGTGGGCGCGGCGCCGCTCGTCATCTCCTCACCCCGTCTCTCCTCGGGGGAGGAGAGGAGCTTCATGGTGTGGTGCCGCGCTACTCAACCGCGTCCAGGTCCTGTAACGCCTCGTCTAGGTAGTCGTTGGTGTCGAGAGTGGTGGTCGGCTGATTGGTGTTCGTGGATCGGTTGACAAGCGGACCATTCGTGACATTGGTTTCCACTCTGGCCGGGTACAGCCACATGTAGGTCAGGACGGCGCTGAAGACCAGGACAGCCAGAATGGAAATGATAATCCACGCCGTGCGGCTCATGACAGGTGGAGTTGAGTTTTGGCTTGGTCAATGAATGTCTGCCAGGCTTGGCGAACATCGAGGATAATCTGGCGACGCTCGTCTTTCGAAGCCGCCTGGTTGAAAGCCTGTTTTTTCTGCTCGACGGCGGTCACGAAGTCGGCGATCGTACTGAGGTCAACCCCGCGATCACCGAGCACTTCGGCCCGCTGCTCAAGATCGTAGAAACGAAACTTGATGAGGTCAAAAACCTTTTCACGGATAGCCGATTTACAAGTTACTTGCTCCTGACCGGTCTTCCCTTGGCAGCTTCTAACTTCTTGACTGACAATCGGCCCAACCTTGAGGACGTTCTTGGCGCAGGAAAAACGGTTCTCGCCGGCCGGCAGCGTCCAGCACGGTTGATAGTTGCGGTAGTATTGGATACATTCTTGACGCGTCGACTGGTCCACCAGGACCCGGCACTCCTCCGGCAAGAACTCAATGGCTAATTCGCGAGCCAAGCCTTCCGGCGCCAGGTTGAGGCGGCAGAAAACCCGGTCGCGCAATGTTGATTTACTGCTACACTGGAGCGCTTGGCAGGGACGGAATTGCTCCGGGGGCGGGGTAGCTACGGATGGGCAGTCGTTGCTGACTGAACATTGTCGTGATTGACGGCCCTGGCTGTCACAGGTCGACGTCCAGTCACCACAGGTCCATGTATCTTGAGTGCAGGCTGAACCGATATTGGTGTTTGGGCTGGTCGCGGCGTTAGTGTTTTGTTGGTTAGCGTTAGTGGTTGCTTGGTTGGTTGTTTGACGCGGGCTGGCCGGTGGGGTGCACCGTTGTTCTACGGCCGGGCGCGGCGTAGTGGCCGAACCGCAGTCGTAGGTCAGCGAGCAGGTGCGAGTTTGAATACCAGTGTTTGAACACGATCCCCAATCAGAGCAGCTCCAAGTGTCAGCGCTGCAACTCGGCACCGTGCCGCCGCTGCCAGAACCGACGGCCAGGGCCTGAATAGCCGCCAGTCCAATGCCAAGGCTGGCCAATGTCAGCAGCCAATGGGGCGGTCGTAACATGGGCTAAGGGTAGCCATCGCTTGATCGCCTGTCAAACTGGGTGATCAACACTGAGTCTACCGCGCGCTGACCGCAGCCAGGATGATGGCCGAACCGAGAGCCACGGCCACGCCTAAACGCTGGTGGCTTTGCAGCCGTTCGCGGTTGAAGTACATCCCGAGGATGGCGGCCAAGGCGACATAACTTTCGGTGATGGCGATGGTGATGGCGATTGGCAGCTCGGTGACGACCACGGCGTAGGCCAGCCAGGCGGCCGTGTCAAAGGCGCTCTCGCTAAGAATCAACGGCCAGTGATTGACCGCCTGCTTTACCAGGGCCCGGGCCCGACGACGGATAACGAGAATGATGAAGGTGAAAACCGCCAGGCCGGAGAAAGCGAACCAAATTGTGGCCAGCGGCGTCGTCACCCGACTGGCCAGCCCAGTTAAGACGTTAGCCACCGCCATACCCAGGGCCGCGAAGATACCGAGGTAAACTCCGGTTTCAAGAATGCTTTGTCGCTGCCACAATTGCCACCAGCGACGATGACTATGGCGGATGATCGTCAGCGTTACTCCGACGACCACGCCGACGGTAAACAGGGTTTGCCAACCGGTGATCTGCTCGCCCAGCAGAACCAGGGCGATGATGATGGTGAAGATGAGCTCAGCGCTGATGACCGGTTCGATGACGGCCAGCTTGCCCCGGCGGAAGGCCTCGAACTCGACCATCGATGACAGGATAGTGATCGCGAGTGTGCCCCAGAGCAATTTGGCCGCTGGCAGGTGGCCCAGAGCCGCCATGGCGTCGCGGGCGCCGAAGGGGGCGAGGACAATACCACCAAAAAGACCTATGAAAAACAAGGCCTCAAGCGAACCGATACGCCGAACGGTTCGTTGAATCAGAAAATCGCCAACGCCCCAGGCCAGGAGGGCGATGAAGGCGCTTAGTAGTACCAGGGATGTAGGCAAGGCGAACGTCGTCTAGGCCTCAACAGTATAACCGGCGGATCTTGACTACGGAAGCACTTGACATTGCAACCCAGCGTCCGTTAGGCTGCCGACAGCCCTTTCCAGTCTGGCCGAACCCAGGATCGTCCTTGGCGCAGTTCCGCACGGAACGGCCAAGGAAACAGAGGAGGATCCGTCATGGTAGGCACGATTGATGAACAAGTCAGCGGTCTGCTTGACCGGCTGCAGGGAGGTTGGGGGTACAACGGTATTTCTCAGGCCAGCGACGACGCACTCTTTGCTCTCGGCCGGGGCAATCTCAACGCCATTGTGGCCAGGTTGCGGCGAGACGAGAAGGAGGAGCGTCGCGCCATGGCGAGAGCCAGGGCCGGGAGGCCAGGATGGACGCGGACGCCGATCGTTCTGGTGCCGATTCTCCGGTGTATTCGGCGGGTCCGTGACTTGGCCAAAGTGGCCGCTGATTTTCCGGTCTTGCCAGCACTGCGGTCCCGCGCTTGGTGTACGCTAGCCGACCCCATTCGCTGTGTCGATCCGGGCACGTTCAAATACCACTGGAAATCCGGTTGGGTGGTGGCAGTTCAAGAGACAACGCACTCAGCTGTACTTCGGGTTTCTTTCGTCAGTATCCCCGAGCTGGTGCCGCCGGCCGACGTAACCTTTGGTAGTTTTTATGGACTCGGTCGGCCAGAAATCGTGAAGCCGGACGAGCTCCATTACCTCGCCACACATCCTGAGTACACCGAGCTATGGCTCCGTGGTCTGCCAAAATTCCTACCCGATTTCAACCGCAAACGGTGGCTCGAATCGCTCGAAGAGGTAGCCTGACCCAGCGGTCAGGTTTTTTGCATCCCTGAACGAAGTCCCGATGGCGAAGCGCACCGGGACGAAGTGAAGGGTCTCTGGTGCTGGTCAGCCCTGCGGGGAAGGCAACGAAAACGAAAAAAGCCCCCAAGTTTCAGGCTCGGGGCGCTTCGGGGTATTAAAGAGTCGCGGAATAAGCAGTATGGAGGAGGACTCTCGCAGCACGCCCGATGGACGCCGCTGGCCCTCCCACGTTCTTTGAGTAGCCAGGATTGGTTATCCGGCACGTGCGAACAGGCACCGGACCGCGCTGACGATGGTACGGCAGATGGAGCCGATTTTCGTCTAAGGGCTGCGGCGCGTTGGGGAAAATCCAATTTCCCCAAATGGTACTTTCGGATGCGCTATTTTCGGGCTCCGATCCAATCCTTGCTTTCCTCCCCCACCCGGTTTAGGAAAGATCGAGGTTGCCAGTATATACCCTTGGAAAGTTTTGTCAGGTTAGATTGATATAAATTCATTGTATGTATAGCGAGAAAGTAACCTTCCCCTCTTTATCCAACCTCACGTTCACCACCATACTCTCCCTAATCTTCCCCTCAATGATTCGCAGCGCTAACTCATCAAGAATCTCGTTTTGAATGACCCGACGCAACGGCCTGGCACCATAGGCCGGGTCATAGCCAGCTTGGGCCAGGCGGTTCTTGACTTTTTGGTCGACTTCAATCGTGATGTTTTTCTGAGCCAGCTGGCGGGCCACGTCTTGCAACTGTAATTCCACAATGTCTTTCATCTGGTCGGGGCTGAGACGGTGAAAGAGAATAGTTTCGTCGACCCGGTTAAGAAACTCCGGCCGGAATGATCGGCGGACAATGGC
Source organism: Candidatus Kerfeldbacteria bacterium (assembly GCA_016193315.1). Lineage (GTDB taxonomy): Bacteria > Patescibacteriota > Patescibacteriia > SBBC01 > CAIJZX01 > JACPSJ01. The sequence goes on along the minus strand of JACPSJ010000005.1, from coordinate 18,272 downwards.
CATCACGTCGGCCTCGAGCGCCGGCTCGTCTTTCCCGTCCCAAGCCTGAATAGCCTGGCTGCCGAGATTTGAGGTCATGATGACGATGGCGTTCTTGAAGTTGACCGTCCGGCCTTGACCATCGGTTAGCCGTCCATCATCGAGTACTTGCAGCAAAATGCTGAAAATCTCCTGATGCGCTTTTTCGATTTCGTCGAGCAGGATGACCGCATATGGTCGACGACGAATAGCTTCGGTCAATTGACCACCTTGTTCGTAGCCGACATATCCGGGCGGCGCGCCGATCAGCCGCGAGACGGCGTGCTGCTCCATGTACTCGGACATGTCGAGCCGCACTAAGGCGTGCTCGTCGTCGAAGAGAATGGCGGCCAAGGCTTTGGCGGTCTCAGTTTTTCCGACGCCGGTTGGGCCGAGGAAGATGAATGACCCGATCGGCCGGCCGGTCGAGCCGATGCCGGCTCGCGATCTCCGAATGGCCTTGGCCACGGCCCGCAGCGCCTCTGGTTGGCCGATCACCCGCTGGCCGAGCTCTTGTTCGAGGTGGGCCAACTTCTGTTTTTCACTCTCCATGAGACGGGTTACCGGAATCCCGGTCCACTTGGAAATGACGCGGGCAATATCCTCCTCGGTTACTTCCTCGCGCAAGACGCGCTGGCCCGGTTCGATGGCATTCAGCTCAGTCTGCATTTGCTTGACCCACTGTTCGAGTTCTGGGATCTTGCCGTAACGGATCTCCGCCGCTTTCTGGAAATCATTTTCTCGTTCAGCCGCTTCCTCAGCTAAACGGAGGCTATCGAGTTCGGCCGACAGTTTCCGCGACTGTTCGATCAACGATTTTTCGTGTTGCCAACGCTGCTCGATCGCCAAGGCTTGTTCTTTACGATTAGCCAGGTCTTTTTCTAACTCCTGCCGTCGCTCCTTTGTCCGTTGACTCTTATCTTTTCCGGCGAAGCCGGATCTGGCTCCGCCAGATTTCAGCGCCTCATTTTCAACTTCCAATTGCCGGATTTTCCGTTTCAGCTGATCAAGTTCGGCTGGCATTGACTCAATGTCCATTTTTAAGCTCGATGTTGCCTCATCGATCAAATCTACCGCTTTGTCCGGTAAAAAGCGGTCACTAATGTAGCGAGCCGAGAGTCGGGCGGCGGCCACCAGGGCGTCATCGGTGATGTGGACGCCGTGGTGAATCTCGTATTTCTCCTTCAAGCCGCGGAGCATGGCGATGGTGTCTTCGACCGACGGCTCATTAACGATGATGGGCTGGAATCGGCGTTCGAGGGCCGCATCTTTCTCAATCCGCTGGCGGTACTCGTTGAGCGTCGTCGCGCCGATCATGTGCAGTTGGCCGCGGGCCAGCATCGGCTTTAACATGTTGGCCGCGTCAACCGCGCCCTCGGCCGCGCCAGCGCCGACAATGGTGTGCAATTCGTCAACGAATAGTATGTTCCGGCCGGCAGCCTTTTCGACCTCCTTGAGCACCGCTTTCATCCGATCTTCGAATTCGCCGCGATATTTGGCGCCGGCCAACATGGCACCGATGTCCAAGGCCACAATGTCCCTGTTCTTTAGTGTTTCGGGCACATCACCAGAAACAATACGCTGGGCCAAGCCTTCCACAATGGCTGTTTTCCCAACCCCCGGCTCACCGATGAGAACGGGATTGTTTTTTGTCCGGCGCGATAAGACCTGCATCACCCGCCGGATTTCTTCGTCACGGCCAACGACCGGGTCAAGTTTTCCGGCCCGCGCCAAAGCGGTGAAGTTTTGACCGTACTTCTCCAGGACTTTGTACTTCGATTCGGGATGTTGATCGGTGACGTTCATATCGCCGCGGACCTTAGTCATGTTGGTGAGCAACCGCTGGTAGTCTACGCCATGTTGCTTCAGGAGGGGAGTGGCGCCGGTGGGTACTTGGGTCAGGGCCAGCAGTAGGTGTTCGGTACTGACATACGAATCTTTCAGTCCGCCCGCCTCTTGCTTGGCCCGAATGAGCAGTTGCTGCAATTCGCCAGCCAGGCGCAGGGCGTCGAGGCTGACCGATGAGACGGTCGGTAGTTTTTCCAGCGCGTGTTCAACTGTCGACGATACCGCCTGGACATTCACGCCGGCCGCTTGAAGTAGCGGCGTGACCGCAGAATCGGGTTGATCCAGAAGTGCTTTGAGCAGATGGGAACTTCCAACTTCAGCATGCCTACGCTCAACGGCGAGTTGGGCTGCTTGATGCAGGGCGGCCGCAGTTTTGGCAGTGAATTGTTCTGGATTCATGGGTCGTATTCCTGACCCCGCCGGATGGCGGGGGAAGGATCTCGGGAGCTACAAGGCTCTTCCAGCCACATGCTAACACCGAATTAGCACTCTACCATCGAGAGTGCTAATTTGTCAATGTACGTTTCCCTGGCCAGGGGGACGGAGGAAGTGCCGCCGAGCGGCACGACGGGAAGGGGTCAGTCTCCTTTTCGGAGACACTCAACTCGGCCAACGCAGAACCTGCTCAGCTAACCTCCGGCGGGGGTCAAGGAGAGTGCTAATTGGTGATGCGGGCACACCCGGCTCATCTCGCCGGTTTCACAGCTGGCGAGTTTTTTCTGGTAGCCGATTACCAGTCAGGCGGGCGCTTGGTCCATTGACATCTCCTCTCTCTTGTAGCAATGTATTGTCGTTCCCGAATCTCTGTTCCCGCTCTTTCAGGAGGCATCCGATGGGCCAAGATGCGACCTTGATGTTGGGGGCCAGTCAGGATCTACTCAGACAAGCGACTGGGAAGACCGACCCGCGTGAAGTCATCGGTCGAGTATGCGGTTTCCGCAAGGCCGGCAACGTCGTCTGCTACTCGACCGTCACCGGCATAGAGTTCACCGGTCGCGGAGAATGCATCCTCCACGTCGCGCAAAGGCGCGCCTTTGGATCGGTGCTGTGGGGCCTGGGGTATACCCAAAACGACCAACAGTGGCGGGCGGTTTACGACGGCGCGCGATATGAGCGCGTTCTCCTCGAGATCTTGTAAGATCAACCGCTACACCTTCGGACCACCGGAGGTTTTTTACTGCCGACGATACCGCCCAATCAATTCGCCCTGGGTGAGAACATGCCCGCTCATGGCGTTGACCACGTCGGACTTCGAAGATCCGGCGGCCAGAGTCAGCTCAGCATCGAGAGCGTAAACACGGAAATAGTAACGATGCGTGCCACTTGGGGGGCATGGCCCGGTGTAAATAGACTGGCCGGCGGAATTCTGTCCGGTTGCGCCGCTGGGGGATTGACCTTCACTAACGGTCGAGGTTTGCGGCGGGATGTTCCAAACCAGCCAGTGAGTGTACGTTCTTCCCGGTGCGTCTGGATCGTCCATAATCAGGGCCAGGCCTTTGGCGTTGGCCGGTTGGCCGCTGATTTGCAGCGGTGGGCTGGTGTTTTGGCCATCGCAAGTGTATTTGGCCGGGACGTTGCCGTTATTGGTGAAAGCTGAGCTGGTGACGACTACGGTCGCTGGCGCATTGGTATTCAGCGTCGGTTCGCTCGTATCGCGCTTGGCGGTTAGCCAGGAAACAAAAACAATGACAATCGCAGTGGCAATGAGGATGAAGCCGAGGCGCATGGCTTGAGGATAGCACAAGCCCTTGTGGGTCGGCCAATCATCGGGGTAGAATATGGTCAGCGTGCTTGGCTTCACTCCGCAAGCGTACTCGGCTCGCTCCGGCTACGGGGCTCGCTCCCGCGGCGTTTCGGAGGACACGGTCCATGGTCGGCGTTCCAGTTCGGGCAGATCCACTGAGGTAGTACTACCCTGACGATCTTCGTCGTCAGGCGGAGGCTTCCGAACGGAAGTCATCCTTCCCAAGTCGGACTTCGACTTCATCGTCTCTCCGCACGGTTATCGCTGGATGAGCGATCGATGTCGCAGCGACTCAGCGGCACGCGCGCCGCGAACGGAGCGCAGCATCGCGCCAACCACCACATAACTCGCAACGGCCCTGGACCTCCGCTGAACCTTACGCCTGCAAGGGCTGACAATAACCCTCGTCGTGCCACGGGGGTTTCTTTTTGCTCGTCTGTAAACATTCATGGTATCATGGCTTCAGCCTGCCTCCGGTCCGGACAAGGGACGTATTACGTCCCGAGGCCGGAAGGCTAAAAGCCAGGTGCGGGGCCGGAAAACGTTCGGGCTCTTTGACTCAACGAGGAGCAACACGAAACCGACGATCATTGTCGTCGGTCGGGAGTCCCTTCGGGGACAACCCAGCACGGTTCGCACCCGTCCGTTCTCCACGCGGTGGAGCGAACCTCAGCGAGCCCCAGCCCGAACAGCAACACCGTCTCCGCACTTCCGCTGCACGTTCCGCGGCTCAACCGCTTTGCATAGCCAGATCCATCGGGTCTGGCCTTTCTTTTTTTCCTAAGGCTTGGTAGTGTAGGTTCGGAGGCCCGAGTGATCCTTCGGGGTCACAGGTCTCAGCACCGTTCCTTCCAAGGAGCGGCCACCAGATCCAGGAAAACTTGCAAGGTCGGAGTGGCAAGTAGCGTCGAGGAAGTAAGAAAGATTCCACGATCTTTGTCGTGGTACGGAACTCCCTAAGTCGGGGAGAACCTTCTCAGGTTCGGGGTTCTCTTTCTCTCGGACCGCGGACGCCCGCGGCCGGCGCGGAAGACCCAGACCTCAGCGAACGCGCGTTACGCCCGCGCAACTTCCTGGATCTCGCTGATCATTCTGCGGCCACGCCGCTGCGCATAGCCGGACCCGATGGGCCCGGTCTTTTCTTGCTTTTTCGTAGTTTTGTGATACGGTGTGGACGCCTCGATAATCGGGGCGTTGAAATCCTCCTGCTCACGATCATTGTCGTGAGTCTCGATCACCTTTCGGGGTGACTCGAAAAACCTAAAACGGGCGAGTGTTCCATATTCGCCCGATCAGTGGAGGAGTAATGATCCTTGAAAGCTTTACCACCGGCTTGCCCGGCAAACCGGCCTGGCAGCCTTTCCGCTATCGGGATGTCAACCCGCTCGGCGGCACGACCAAGGTGCGGTTGCTCGGCGCGCCGAATCCGGCCATGCGGCTGTTGCACCATCGCTTGGTCCGATTTCTCCGGGGCCTCAACGTGCCGATGCCGCATGCAGTCGGCGCGCGGCCGGCCGGTTCGCCGGTGGTGAATGTCCGGCGACACCTCTATATCGATAACCGCGGCCGACCGGCCAGATACCGACCGAACCGCTACTTCTTGCTCTACGACCTCCGCCACGCTTACTGCAATGTCGACCCCGGTCTGTTGGCGGGTATCATCTGCCAGCACTGTCCGGAGTTGACCGTCCAGGATGGAGCGGTACTCGATTTCTTGCTCGGCTACTGTTTCGGCCCGAATCCGAACAAGCCGTACCAGCTCGAGTTGCCGATCGGGCAAAGACGTCGCGGCGGGTTGGTCCAAGGTGGCCCGGCTTCGCCCGATCTCTTCAACCTATATGTGGCGATAACACTGGATCAGCCACTCGGGGAACTGTGCCAGCGCTATGGGTTGACGTACAGTCGCTATCTTGATGACCTGACGTTCTCCTCGCGCGAGCGGTCGATTGGCACCAAGAAACGGCAGGTCATCAGACGGAAGATTCGTGACGCCGGTTTTACCGTCAGCGACCGCAAGGCCAAGAACCTTGATATCCGCAAAGGCCCACTGACCATCAACGGTGTGTGCCTCAATCGGCAGGGCACAATATTCTGCCCCCGCTGGTACCTGCGGCGGATTCGGACCCTCGTCCACGCCGCCCGGAAAGGAGCAGCCGTTGATCTGGCCGCGCTGCATGGCATGATGGGCGTGTTCACGGCCACCTTGCCGCGGCGGTGGGAATTGGTTGATATCAATGGCCGCCGATCGGAACGCCGCGTCCCAGTCGGGCGACTGCGGATCGAGCAGAAAACACTTGACGAGTATCGCCAGCTACAGGCCAGGCAGCGTCGTCAACCGTAGATTTCCAGGGTTGTGGGCCGATGGTCCCCAACTCTTTTCTTTTTCGAATTACAATACTACCCAGCGGCTAAGACCAACCAGTCACGCGTTTCCGTTCCCCAGCGACTATCATCGACAGCGACTTGGCAATACGCTGCCGGCGCGTTTTTTCTAGCTTGGCTTCGTAGATGTACTCGACGTAGCGGCGCTGGTGGGAAGGCGGCATGGATTGAAACGCTCGTAGCGTCAGCGGTCGGGTGCGTAGCGCCTTAGCAAAATCCGGCGGGACTTTGATTTTGAAACCGAGCGAATGACGAGTTTTTGGCATTTTCCTAACGTGGATCAGCGGCGAATGTTATCCAGGCCGGCACCTTCATCTTCCCTTGGTATCCATCGGTCCGATCAACCTCAACCTGGGGGATAGTCTGCGAGTGTTCACCGGCCAGCACCTCGCCATTGTCGCGGAGGACATTGAGCGTGTCAAGGGCATAGAGGAAAACGTGATCACGATAGCGGTAGAAAACTATTGACCCGCTGCTGAGGTTGGTACCAATGGACTGTTGCGCCTGGACAGAATAGTCAGAACCAAGACCGACAATTTGGTCATCATAGCTTTTGGCTTGTTCAATAAACATCCAGTCGTCGGTCCAGTTCAGGTCTTTCAAGATAGTGAATCCTTTGCCGGTGCGTAGTTCGGGCTCGATTTCGTGGTTACTTTCTCCGAGTTCAATAGTTCGGATGGCCGGGTCGTTTGGTCCGTAGCCGTCGGGGTTCGTCGAGCCAGGCGATCGGTAGAGGGATTTCGGGACGCAGGCGACGGAAGTGAAATTGCCGGTGTAGCCACTGCTCGTCTCCTGCTGGAAACACCAATCCTCGTTGGCTCGATCGAGCCATTGGTTGCTGATGGTAGCGTAGACGCCGCCGACGCCGATGGTGTGCAGCAGCTGTGGCTGCCGAGGGTTGCTGATGTCGACCGAGAAAACGAACAGCGGATAAGCGATGTCGTCGACCAGGAAAGCCGTTTGGTCATGGACTAGAACGTCATCAATCGCTTTGTACTGGTTAAGCTCATTCTTTTGGAGCGGGCTGAGGTGACCGAGTTCGCGGAGCTGCTCGTCCAGGATAATGAGCGACCGGTTGGCGGCGATGTAAAGTTTCCCGCGGTCGTAGACGCCGGCCATCAATTCATCGTATTCCGCCGCCCCGTTTCGGGTTTCCTCCGCGGTCGGCAGGCGGTAGGTCGGTGATGATGTCCGCTTCCACTCGCTCTTCAGCCGACCACCATGATCGAATCGTTGGACCCCCTGTTTGGCGTAGAGATAGACTGCCGATTGGGTGGTATTGATCTTGATCACGTCCGTGGTCCGGCTGAATGGCTGGAGCGTGCCATATCGTTTCTCCGCTTCATCATCAGAGGCGCGGAATACTCCTTGGCGGGTGGCCACGTAAAGGGTAGGGAGCGGCGTTGGGGTCTCACTGATCACACGGGCTGGGATAGGAGTGGTGAAGATCTTCAAAAAATCTTTAGGGAACGGCGTGGTGATCCAGATAATGGCTAGCAGCAAGACAGTTGACAGTGATCCGGCAGCCAGCCATAGCCGTTGACGACGGACGACTGGCGTTGGCTTTGTCACTAGTCGCCGCTCTAGGTGACGGTAGAGATACAGCAGGGCGGCCAACCCAACTTGTAGCCCAGCGTCAACCCTCTCCTGCCAGTCGACCCATTGGTTGACGAAAGCGTAGACGACGTCCGACGGCCAAACGAGGATGTGGAAAGCAAGATCATAGAACCAGTCGAAGGTGACGATTTCCCGGATATTCTTTGGGACCGACAGGAGCGTACCGTAGATGCCAATCGCCAGGAATACAATCAGCCAAGACCAAAACTCGTGGCGACGGATAAAGCCATCAACTCTGCTGGTCGCGGGCGGGGCAGCAGTAGACGCGTTCGGTGGAGGGGGAGCGGGGATCATTTTGTTTTTTACAGACAGCGCTGATTATTTTTGTTTAGCCGGGAGCGAACTAGGCTACGATATGAGAGGTGCAAGTTTATCAAGCTTTTTCGCCCACCACCGCTTCATTCTCTTGGCTTCGGCCGCGGTCTTTAGCTGGCGCTGCTGGACTTGAACTTGACTTTTCTTTGCGCCCCGAGGCCAGAAGTTGATATCTACCTTCGTGCCTCCAGGCCAGTCGAGATGGAGATATTTATTTTTGGTGACACCGTTGACTTTCAAGCCCTTGACTTTGAACCACCGTGAGCGCTTCGTGGTGCACCAGGCATAGAGTCTCGAAACCGGAACGGGGAGTGTCCGGCTGCCGCTAATTTGATAACCCTCCGTGGTTTCATGTTTTTTTCGTAGGTCGCGCGCCTGTTCGTAGGTGACCGTCACCATCTGACACCACCACCCGCGTTTGAGATGGCGTTTATAGAGCCAGGCGGCTCGATCGCGGTGCGTTTTTGATTTCGGGAAGCGGTCGAGAATCCTAAACCACTGCACCCAGGTTTTCCCGGTCGCCTTTTTGACAGCCGCATTGCTGATCGCTGGGGATCGTCCAGCCACGTTACTCGTCCGTCGAGTCACCCTCCATCGGGGCCCGGTCTTTTTGCAGCTGATCGAGTTCGGATTGGCGCTGGGCGAGGCGATTTTCCCAGATGGTACGTTCTCGTTCACTGGCGGCAGCAGCCAGCTCAGTTTTCGCTTGTTCGACGGCTCGGCGCGCGCTGTCGACGCGGGCTTCCAGCAAGGCTTGTTGTTCGTCCCGTTCCGTCGCTTCGGGGGCAAGTGTTTCGGGCATAGTGGTCGAGGTTAATACTTTACTGTAGCCTACCAAACTACCAACTTTGGTCAAGATTGGTCCCAAAGACAAAGGTTCAAAACTCGAGCTCCTGAGATACCGAGGCGACCCTCAGGCCGCTGCCTTGATTTTTCTCGCTACCACCGCGAACTGGTCGAAATAGGCTTGCAACGAATCTGGTTCGGTCCGGTAGCTGTTTCCACCCATAAAGTAATCGCACAGCACCTCGCGGACACGGGACAACTCTCCACGCCGGCGCCAACGCGGGTCGGTAATCGTCAGGTCCATCAACTCCAGCATGCGTTCAAAGGCGTTTTGGAACGATGCCCGGTCTTTTGTCTGCCATCGACGAGCCCGGTAGACTTCGCTGCCGACGTTGCCGAGTTGTTCGGCGAGAGTCATGCTTTGCCACCGGCCGGCCGCCAGCGATGTATGACGGGCGGTCATGGAGTCAGGCGATTCACGATCCCAATGATTCGCCTTCGAATCCCCTCATCTTCCACCGATCGGGATCGGTTTCCCTGCGAGGGCCGGATGTTGATCATCGAGTCGAACTCGATCCACTCGGCCCGGGGTTTTTCAGGATAGATATTGATGCCCCAAAGATCGGTCTGGTTCGAGCCGTGTTCAAGCAGCCGCTGTTCGGCGTCAGCGTGAAGTTCCCCGCCGACAACCATCACCCCGCGTTCAATGTCAACGACGGCCTTGACCATGTCACCAAAACGCTCCTTGGCGAGCGCCAAGAGTTCATCTTTCGAGATTGATTGCTCGACTAATTTCAGGGGGGACATGGAAGATTATTATACCACGGACGGTTTGGCTGCTGATGACTGATGATAGAGGTTTGCGCCGGCAGTGTATGCTATCATTCTACCATGCAACTTTTCGGCCAGGTCAATGAAGCCGTGTTTGACTGGCCGTGGTCGGGAATTCACTCCGCCAGCGGCCTGTTCATCGGATTATTGCTGGTAGTGATTTGGAACCCCAAGGCAGGCCGATTCTGGATGATTGGCGTTAGCTTGTTAGTGCTGTGGGAACTGGCGGAAATCACTCTTCGCTATCTCGATGTCCAGGCGCATGAGTTTGTGGCTCCACTGAAACAAGCGGTTGGCGGGTTCGCGTTTGCGCCGGAGACACCAGCCAACGTCTTCGGTGACCTAGTGATTGGATTTTTCGGATTAATGATTGGTCGAGCGGCGATTGCACAGCGGTCGAATAGAAAACGGCCCGGATTGCCCTAGGCCGTAACGCCCCCCTCGTAGACAGGCGCCCTTGGAACTTTGGGTCACGTGGCCTCGTCGTCGAAGCGGTCGTCCGGGTCTTTGCCTTCCGCCAGACTTAAGATCCGATGGCGTTGAGCCTCCTCGAGATAGCCGGGAGGTCCGCCCAGATCTGTGTCGACCCAGGTGCAACACCAACCGCAATGGTTTGCATGCTCGGCCAGCTGGTCTACTTCGTCCTCCGAAATCCCGGCGCCCGTGACGTTCGAAGACACCAATCCCCGGAACTGCTCACAGGTCAGACGCTTCAGCTTACCCATTGTTTGCCTCCAATGTATGGTGCAGCACTTTCGGCGTATGAGCCGAGTGAACGGTGACGCGGAAACCATTGACGGCCGAGTCTAGCACGACAATAACAAAACGTCAAGGGTCCATAGACTGACGCCCCTTTGTTACCGGCCACTCTTCCCGGATGAAGGAACGGACCGTGTAGAACCCAGTTAGAGCCGAAAGTATTCCAATAAGCTTTTCGGCACCGGCCGGCAGGCGCAAAACTTTTCGTGCTGACGGTGCCAGACGATGCGTTGACTGATGGTCGGGTTGGACGGGAAGGGATGAGAACGATGCCACTTTTGTCCGCCGGGGAGCATCGTTCGCGCCCGTACCTCGAACTTGTTCCTGAACGCTTCTCGGCCGGCGGCGGTCATCAGCCGCTTCCGAACCAACATCTTGTACCGCCGGATATTACCCTCAGACCAACTACTGAACTGCTGCCGCGGGGTGAATCTGGTCGCGTATCGTTCAGCGTCGATTCTTCTTTCCATCCCATCGATCCAACCGAAGCACAGCGCTTCATCGACACTATCTTGGTAGTCGACAGTTGGCTTACCGGTGTGCTTTTTGTATCGTACAAGCCAGATTTCTTTCTTCTTGGCGTGATTGTACTTTAGCCAAGATCGCCAGGCGGCGCTGGTTTTGGGGTAGAAGGTTTGGGTGATTCTAATAGCCATGCCGAACCTTGCTGGTGCCAACAAGCGTTGTCACGACCAGGCCAACAACCATCATGATGCCGAAAAACCAGTGGGTATATGAGTCCCGCAATAAAGGCATTGGGTCTCGTCCACTTACCAGTAGTCCAAGCGCTAGCAGCCCGTCGAGGATGAAGGCGGTGACGGTGGCTACTAGCCCGAACAAGAATCCGGCCTTTGCCCCGCCCGGTATCTCGGCCGGGCGGAGATACCACCAGGCACCAAAACCACCAGCGACGATGGCGGCCAGCATGGTGGCAAGGACGGCATTGGCTGAAGGTGGCTGGTCAACGCTTACCGGATGACTTATCAAGAAAGACACAGCCGCGCCAATGACAAATGTCGTCAGGTAGGTGACGACGGAAATAACGATGGCGCGGCGCAGTTTCATGGTGTTCCGACTTGATGTATGATAGCAAACGGGCTACAATCGGCCAGCCTGTCGGGTATCGGAAAATCCCTGACGGAGGAGTGGCCGAGTGGTTGTCACCGCACATGGCGGAGGGTTGGCAGAGTGGTCGAATGCGCTGGTTTCGAAAACCAGTAGGGGCGCAAGCTTCTCGGAGGTTCGAATCCTCCACCCTCCGCCATGCGCGGGATCCCGCCCGCCCTTCTGAAAATTAGTAAGGGGCGGGAAAGGCGCCGCTCTCGCCCGGCGAAGCCGGATCCGGCTTCGCCGGAAAAAGCTGCAGATCCGAAAGGGTCTCGTGAGTTCTCCGCCTCCGCAATATGAAAATATTGCTGCGGCGGATCCGCCCGAAGTTACCAGCGGCAACGGAGACGGAGAATCTCACTCCCACCGCCAACAAAACTTTTTATCGGGCGATCCGAGGCGCGGCAGGCAGGAACATCCCCACGTTTTACAGCGGGCTCTTGATGTGTTTGAGCATCGGATTTGTGACCCGGGTGTATCTCTGGGTTGTTCTGATGTTTTGGTGCCCGAGCAGTTCCTGCACGTAGCGCACGTCCGTTCCGTTTTCCAGCAGGTGGGTGGCAAAGCTGTGGCGCAGGCTGTGGAAGGTGGCCGGTTTTCTGATGCCGGTTTTAGCAAGCGCGTGCTCAAAGATTTTCTGTGCGGTACGCGTCGTGAGCACTCCGCCCCGCGCGCTAGCAAACACCGGCGCATCGCCCCCCTTTCCCGCCATGAGACGCGAGAGTTCTTCGCGCAAGGTCTCCGGCATGATGCTGATCCGGTCTTTCTGTCCTTTTGCCCGTTTGATGTGCACGGTGAGTTCCGGCAGATCGATATCTCCGACGCGCAAGGCCACCACCTCACTCACCCGAAGTCCCGCGGCGTATGCCAGCGCTAGCAGCAGGCGATGTTTTTCGTTGACGGTCACGTCCAGCATCCGGCGGACCTCATCGCGGGAAAGAACCGCTGGCAAGGCGGCCGATTTCTTAGCGGCCGGGACAGCGATCAGCGCACCGGAACGGACAACACACCGATAGTAAAACTTGATGGCACTCAAATGAATATTCCGCGTCTGAGGTGAAGCGCCGCGCTGTTCCAAAGAAAGCAGGAACTGCCGAACGCGTTCCTCGTTCGAGCGCTCAACGTCCGCTCCGACGAACGAAAAGAATGCGCGCAGACAGTGCACATAGCTCTGCCGAGTTCGAGGGCTGTAATTGCGGATCCGAAGCTCGGTTTCGGTCCGATCAAGCGGTGATTGAATATACGTCATAATAAAATTGGTGGCCTTTCTCGCCACCGGCTTTATTCATAGCATTATTTAACAAAATAGGCAATAATGAGGCTATCTGCCCACCCAGGTTCGCATAATAACGAGATATATGAAATTGGCACATGATTAAAATTTCCAGAGCAAAGCCCAGTGAGAGTCAGAAAGTCAGGGAGTTCGAACGAAAAGTCTGGGGCGGACCTTACATGACCGGCACCTATGACATAGCTTCTTTTGTCTCTTTCGGCTATGTTTTTCTGGCTAAGGATCAAGATGAAATTATTGGTGCAATAATAGCCATGAAAACTAAAAATGACGAGGTATATATCGCTGATTGGTTTGTACATCCAAAATATCGACGGACAGGAATAGGCACCAAACTATACGAGAGACTCAAAGAAGATGCTCAAGGTTTGACTATCATTGCTTACATTGAGTCCAAAAATATCGCCTCTTTGAAAGGGCACGAAAAACTTGGATTTAAGCGTTATAGAAAAACACAAGACCCCTTTTACATTGGAGACGATAAGAGTTGGTGGATAATGAAAAGCAAGTGACAAACAATCATGTGCCAACATCATATATCAGCGCGTATACGCCATCATCCTACGCTAAAGCTTCGGATGACGGGCGTATGACGCGCAAACGTTAGGCGAAATAAATTTTAGTCATTCCTATTATGGTTACCGAAATATCATCGAAATATATAGAAAAAGAGGGTTATTGGTTTAACGTTAGAAAAGTCAGCAAAGACTCTTTTGTGGTATACAAAACTCAACGAAAACGTAACCAAATTGACCGAGATGGAATAGGTTATACCGTACAAACATTCAACAACCAGAAGAATGCTGAAAAATACTTAGAAGATTTAAGTAGACCCGACTAAAATTTACTCCGCCTAACACGGGCTAGCCGGTTCGCGAGCGCCATGAAGACAAAGTATGTATTATCAACAATAATAATTTCTCTCCTTCTTCTGGGTGTCTGGTTGTCGTATTATATTTGGCTGCAATCTCATTTAGGGAATATTACAGCCAGTGAAAAAATCGGCCACTGGATTTCTCTTTGGGGATTAATTGCTGCATTTATTTCCGCTTCATTTGTAATAGCTAGCTTTTGGCATACTAACAAGGCTTATGTTGCTAGCAAGAAGCCAGCCTTGTTAATTCGTGTTATGAAAGGTAATCCCACGACCGAAATTCACTACATGAACACTACCGATAATGCTTTCGAAGATTTAACCATTACTTTCATTGTGGTACTTAAAGAAAGAACTATTATTCTCAAAAACCTTTCCAAGGTAGCAATGTACATGGCCGCAAGAGATTCCCGTGTTTACCCTTTCAACACAAAAGAATCCTTAAAGGATAATGAAATCGACTTAGAAAAAGAGCTTACGGACAATGGAATAATATTAGATGTGAGATATGGTTTTACATTCTTAGGAAAACCTGTTCACATCAACGTACAAAAATATAAACTCGACCCGACAACCAGACTTTGGAATATCATTTGAAAGCGGCGCTCGCTCACCCAAATTTGGCTGTGGTGGGCGCTGGTGCGCAAGTGTACCACAGCCAAACTTCGGCTAGCCCGAAACGTTGTACGAAAATTTGCCTCCCTCGTTGTAAGATAAGCGCGGTTTCTCTAGACTAGAACACTATCTATATCTCAATGGAAAAAGATCGACCATCACCAGAAGAAATAATGACGCCATCACAGCATGAGCTGTCAGAGTTACGTGAAAAACTGCAATTATACGAGAAATTGAAATCTGAACTCAATGTCACGGGTGATATAGAGCTTGAAGCAAGTTCATATGGGCCGGATACCCGAATTGAAGGGACTCTCAACGGACACTCGGTATACCTTACCTCTCGTGGGTACGGATTTATTGATGGTTTATTACTTGGTGATGGAAACACTTCTGACGTTGAAAGCTTTTCTTACGAAGGCTCAGATGTCATTAGAAAACTTTACAATAAGTTTTACAAATTAGCTGAGCTTAGAACACAGGTTACGCCCGAAGTCTCGAAAGAAGCTGTGTTGATAGACAAGGCACAAGACGAAGTTCTGTCAGAAGCATACGAATACGAGCGGAAGAAGGCTGGTAAATCTCAATATGACATAGCCCTTGAAGTTGCTGAGGAACTACTTGGCGAGTAATTAGCAACGGTGAAACCGCGCTTATCTTTATTGGTCGGGAGGCAAATCATCGTACAACAGCGCGTATACGCAACTCCGCTTCGCTCCGCCGCGTATGACGCGCGAAACGTTGTGCGCCATTTGAGTTCGAGTCTTTAAATAAACGAAAACCGAGGGCTCCTTTCAGAAACCCTCGGCCCCATATTGGGGAAGGTGCGGACTTCAGGCAATGGCCTTGATTCTCGGATCGGTCGTCAGGATCTCCTCGTTCAGCACGTGGTAGAAGACTTCTCCTTCGTGCGTACCGTCACTAACTCGTACGTCGAAGTACTGTTCGGTTTCGTTGAAATAGCTCCAGTAGAAGGTGCCCCGAACCTGCTTGGCTTTGAGACCCTTGACGTGGAACAGGGCCACGAAGCGGAAGCTGTGGGCACACGGCTTCTGGCGAAACGTGATGTGAAGCATGCGACCGCAACCGAGGAAGTCTTTGCCGACCAACTCGACATAATGCCGCATGAACATCTGCTTGTTCGGGATCACGAAGTCCATGGCTACTCTCCTTACGAGAATTCCCCGGACGAGACAGGGCGTTGCCATTCCGGCAACAATCCACGCTTTTCCCGCTTTGAGAAAAGCATTTCGTACACCACGTTGATGAACAAAACGCTTTTCTCAAACATTTTAAAGAACGGGCAATAATAGCATGTGGCTTGAAAAAAGTCAAGGCCTGAGGCAGCGATTATTGCATACTCGAACTCAAACAGCGCACAACAGCGCGTAGGCGGCTATCGCCTAAGTTTGCCGGTGATGGTACGATTATATCACCGTCAAACTTCGCCTACGCGCAAACGTTAGCTGACATATTCCTTTTCTTTTCCGGCTATCGCCGGAGCGGGTAAAAATCTTTCAAATTTCTATCTTCTTGCCTGACAGGATTGACACATGTCCAATACTTTGTTTAGATACACGATCAAACAAAACTGCTTTTTGAAAATATTGCCCAATGCTCATACGGAATTCTAGATCGTCCACTCAGTTTGGCATGAACTCGTGAAGGAGGGGTCATGAAGTCCGAACCTGCTGGTGAGAATCAGGATGCACAAAGCGAGCTGAAAGAAGCTGTCAGTGCCTATGGATCAATGACGCTTGCTGCTAACGTCCTGCGCGTATACCCGGGGTTTGGGACGTTCTGCAGACAAACCCTTTATCGGTGGCTTATCGCGGACCAGCTCAGTGAACGACAACGATACACGGTCAAAAGAGCCGTGGCTATCCTCAAGGCGCAAGTTGACAAGGCGCCGTCTGGGCAGGCCGGCGATGTACATGAAGAGCGTCTGTCCCGAATTCTTGCTTTGACGGCCGAGCTTCATAAAGAGGCGAGAATGGCTCTTCAGGAAATACGAGCAAGGAGGAACGTGGAGAAGAAATAACTCTGTGCCGAAGAAATGGGGGAGCAATGTCTGGTCGGGCAGCACATCACGTCCTGTTGTCCCACCTAGAGCGTCATTTCCGGCGATACGTGGCCAACATGGACGCCAAGATCAAGGAAGAAGTTTTCATCATCGAGCTCATTGGAATGTTGGAAGAAATAGAATACGGGGATTATTCCAACAATGCTCCACGGAGGGTTGCTGCTGAGCTCAAGGAGATGGTCGCTAGGTATGACTTGGGCCCCAAGATTACCCAGAAGGCAATGCTTACAGTGGGGCGCTTAGACCGTCAGAAGTAGCGTGGGAGCTCCCTGGCACTTTCGCAGACGACCCGCCCAGATTTACAGGACGGGTCGTTTTCTTTTTCAGGGTTTAAGTTGACAGTAAGGCGTAAAGAGAGTTGAAGGAAATTTGAAAGATTTTTTCCCCGCCTTCTCTTGGCAGAGAAGAAAAGAAAAGGAATACATCAGCTAACAGCGCGTATCTGGCTCCGGCTCCCCCTACCGGGTGAGCCTCCGCGGTTATTTGCTGGCTGTGCCGCTTCCCACCTTCGTTTTACTTCGGCGGGCAGGCGCGATAGCATACAGCCAGCAAACAACAGATACGCGCAAACGTTATCGGAAATTTTGCTCGCAAATATTTGGGAGCCCTTTTGGAAGTTTAATAAGAAACCCCGAGGCCATTTCTGACCCCGGGGGACAACTACATCGTCGCAATCGATGCTGCTAGAATGTGACGACGGTCATTCCATGAAGCTGGCAGTGAACCACGCCAGCGCAGACGTCGTGTGTGAGACGCGGCAAGATCAAAGGACAGAAATCGCCCTCCTGCGCGTCCCGCCGGTCATGGTGCAAATGATGAAGCCGTTCTGCCTCACCGAGGATGGACACGCCGTCATCACCATCAACTCCGTCGCCAGCGAGCGAACGATATCGTTCGACGACGCCCCGAATCGTCTCGCCAGCCCGAAGGCGATAGAGAAGGTAATGCCGGGAGCCAGCATAGGGCTTGTCGGTACGACGCGGCTGGTAGAAACTCTCCTGGAGTGGCAGTACTGCGAACTCGCTTCCCTTCAGATGCACATCGCGCCACTCCCTCGCTCTCACATCAAGCGCAAAAGCATCAGGGCCCATTCTCATGATATCCGAACTGTCGGTCCGGAGGGCCAACGTAGTGACGACCGCGTCGTTCATCTCCTTGACCTCCTTTGCATGAGTGCATCCATACAACACGACGAGCAACATCCCAAAAACCATCCGGAGATTCATACTCTGCGCCCTCCCGATTGGGAACGTACAAAGCCTGCACTATTTTCAGGCAAACCGACGTTATCAAATGAAGCGCTGTATGTCAATAAAAAACGAATCCAAAAGGGCCCATTTATTATGATTGCGAGCAAAACATCCGATAACAGCGCGTATACGGAATTGCGCGGGTGTCCGCTTCGCGATAGTATACACCCGCGCAACATCGCATACGCGCAAACGTTAGACGAAACTCCGCTTTGCTTCGCATCGTCTAACAGCGGATATGAGACTCCGGAAATCGGGTTTGGTTTTCTTTAAAAACAAGAAACCCCCGGAAGGAACACAGAGGTTCTTGCGGGGGTTGCGATCGCGATGAAAGATCAATCCGACCCCAAGCGCTCACACGCTACATGAACAGATGGACAACCCAACCCACCAGAAGGATCTCGAAGGGACGCAGGGCGACGGAAATGGCAGCAAAATTCTTTCGATACTCCTCCCAATACTCCATCACGTTCATGTCGAGGTAACCATAGTCACGGAGCTTGAATCCCACAGAGACGGCGCGGATCAGTTTGATGACAATCATCAATCCTGTCCCGCCCAGTACGCTGATCTCCTTGAGACCAATCGTTGGTACCACAAACCAAGACCATAGCACGCTGAAAACCCACCCCTCGAGGAACAAAACCGAGATCCGGGTGATGAGCGAAACGAGAAATTCACGGATGATCCAGGTAGGATCCTTGTACCACGTCCAGCCGCTTCTCTGCTCGAACTCAACTGCGCTCAAAATG
>JACPSJ010000004.1 GCA_016193315.1 Candidatus Kerfeldbacteria bacterium | reverse complement strand
CTCGACGCCACGATCGCCACGGCTGACATTGCGGCGGGCGCAGTGACGACGGCCGAAATCGCCCTCGACACTATTGTGGCCGCTGATATCGCCACTGGTGCAGTTGGCACTGATGAGATAGCAGACGGGATCTTCACTTCAGCTGATATCGCTGACGATACTCTAACCACGGCCGACATCGCGGCAGACACCATCGCTGCGGCAGACATTGCCGCCGGCGCCGTTGCCACGAGCGAAATCCTCGACGGCACGATTGCTACAGCCGACATCGCCGCCGGTGCAGTGACGACCACCGAAATCCTGGACAGCACCATCGCCTCCGCTGACATTGCGGCTGACACCATCACGGCGGCTGATATTGCTGCGGATGCGGTTGGCACGAGCGAAATTGCGACCGACGGAGTCGGAGGAGCGGAAATCGCCGCTGGCGCAGTCGGCTCTTCGGAGATCGATACCGATGCAGTTGACTCAGCTGAAATCGCTACTGGCGCGGTCGACGCGGCGGAAATAGACACCGGCGCTGTGACGACTGACGAGATCCTCGACAGCACCATCGCCTCAGCTGACATCGCCCTCGACACCATCGCTGCGGCTGACATCGCTGACGGCGCAGTTGCGACCGGTGAAATCCTCGATTCAACCATCGTCTCGGCTGACATCGCGGCTGATACCATTGTCGCGGCTGACATCGCTGACGGCGCAGTTGCGACCGGTGAAATCCTCGATTCAACCATCGTCTCGGCTGACATCGCGGCTGATACTGTTGCCTCAGCTGATATCGCCCTCGACACCATCGTCGCGGCTGACATCGCTGACGGAGCTGTCACCACTGGAGAAATCCTCGATGCTACCATCGCTACAGCTGACATTGCTGCCGGCGCGGTGACGACGGCCGAAATCGCCCTCGACACCATCGCGGCAGCCGATATTGCCGCTGGGGCAGTGACAACGAGCGAACTCCTCGATGGCACCATTGCCACGGCCGATGTCGCGGCTGGCGCGGTGACGACGGCCGAAATCGCCCTCGACACCATCGCTGCGGTTGATATCGCTGACGGCGCAGTGGCGACCGGAGAAATCCTGGACAGCACGATCGCCTCGGCAGACATCGCGGCTGATACCATCGCTGCGGCAGACATCGCGGCTGGTGCGGTTGGGACAAGCGAAATCCTTGACGCCACCATTGCCACCGCTGACATTGCTGCGGGCGCAGTGACCACGGCCGAGATCGCCCTCGACACCATCGTCGCGGCTGACATCGCTGACGGAGCTGTCACCACTGGAGAAATCCTCGACTCAACCATTGCTTCAGCCGATATCGCGGCTGACACCATTGTCGCCGCTGACATCGCTGACGGCGCAGTTGCGACCGGAGAGATCCTCGATTCAACCATTGCTTCAGCAGACATCGCGGCTGACACCATTGTCGCCGCTGACATCGCTGACGGCGCAGTTGCGACCGGTGAAATCCTCGATTCAACCATCGTCTCGGCTGACATCGCGGCTGACACCATCGCGGCGGCTGACATCGCCGCTGGCGCAGTTACTGATTCAGAAGCCGCTGATGCACTGACGATCGACGGGGGAACGATCAACAACACAGCGGTCGGGGCCGGCGGCGCTTCAACGGGTGCCTTCACCACGTTGTCCGCCACTGGAGATGCGACGCTAAGCGCCGATGTGCTAGTTGACAACATCTTCACCCTCGGTCGACAAACCTTCACCGTCACGGATGATGGGACGGCCAACGACACGCTGACGCCGACGAATTCCTACGTGGAATTGAGTCAGGATGCCACGGGCAACGCTGGCACGCCTGATGTCGTGATGAGTGAAGCTGGCGCGGCAGAAGGTGATGTTCTGATCGTTGTCAGGATCGACGGCAACGCCGGTAACGTGACCATCACTGAGGTTGACGCCGCAAACGAACAGGCGGGGACAGTAACCCTGAACCCAACCGAGTTCGATTCGATCACCTATATCCACACGGGCAGCACCTGGGTGGAGTTGGCACGGTCGGATAACGGCTAAGCAACGAAAGACAACCCTTTCACCAAAAGGCCCAAGCTGGGCCTTTTTGGTTGGATTGGCAAAAGAGGTATACTGAGTCCACGATATGATGAAACGGAAAGTCTTGTTTACCGGCCTGTCAGCGATGGTCGTCATTCTAGCCATCGCTCTGTATTGGTGGCAAGCAAACGCGGGGCTGAAAGAATTTTCTTCCCCCCATGTTAGTTTCCGCTACCCCGTTCGATATGCGGAGGAACCACGACCGAGCCGGCCAGGCGAAGCCGACATTCTCATCCGGCTCAAAAGCAGCGAACCGGAAAGCCTGATCATGCTGGCTGAAGAAAAGAAGGCGATCAAAGGGGCGCGAGTCACACGCACCGCCTTCCTGGATTTCCTAGAACGCAACGCGGAACGTCAATTCCAGCTCTCCTACCGTGGTTACCGAAAAACCAAGAGCGAACGGATCACCATTTCGGGGCGGGAGGCAAGCCTGACCGAGTTTCGTTACACCGGGAAGGACGGGAAGACCACCGCCCACACGAGTTTCCTGATCATCACCCGGGAGCCAGACGCCTACTACTTAACCATTCAATCAACCGATTCCTTGAGGGTCAAAGAAGACACGAGTCGGATTAGGTCAACTATGGCTGTCAACTAGGTGGTCAGTGGATCAAGATGTGGCTCTCAGCAGACTAGTGGCCTCGGGGTTGCGCTGGCGGCGAAATCCACGTATTATTAATACCTGAAGAGCTAGATGATGAATATGTCTTCCCGACTCAAAATCGTTATCCCCCTCGTGGCGGTAGCCATTATCGGTGGCGCCCTCTTCCTCCTCAAAGATCGAATCGCCGGGCCGCTCAGTAACGGCCAGGGTCAAAACTCGAATCAGCCCCCGAGCGGCAGTCAAGGTCAACCGACCATCGTCCGCTCAGTCAGTATTAGTTACCCTCGTGGTTGGGTCGCAGAAAGCCTGACCAGCGCCGATAAGTTAGCCGGACTAATCGTCAAAGCCCATCGCGAAAACCCAACGGCTTCGTTCAGTGCCCGATCGATAGTTGGCGAACTCGAAGCAAACATCAACGTCGCCGCCGCCGCCGATCAAGTGGTCGAATCTTTGACCAAGGAAATCGAAAACTTTACCCTGGTCAGTAACAAGACACTCAATACGAAATCATACCGAACTATCCAGATCCGCTACAAACAGCAAAGCTCACGGGATCAAACGGTGACGGAGAATCTCCTCACCATTCTACTCACCAGGAATCAAACTTTTTACCTGAGCCTTCGCTCGGCCGAGGCAGATTACCGCGCCATTGAGAGTGAGACGCAGCAACTGATCCTCAATTTCGCCACGTATCTCAACTCCCAGGGCCTCCAATAGCACAATTCGTCAAAGCCAACGGCTGACCAATGGTTTGGTTGCCACCAGCAGGTTAACTCTGGTTGACGACGGGCTCATCAGCCAGACTTGGCGATGCCCGGAAGCTGGCTGACAGCGGTCATCGTGCGGGCGAGCACCCGAAGTTAGCACGTAGCCGCCCCACGGTTGAGGCCCTCCGCCTTTTGGTTGACGAGCCACTAGTTTTGCCCCGCACCAGACCGGCCAGGTCGGTCGGTGCGGGATTCCGCTCCGCCGTATCTCCAAGAAGCCGCCAGCTCATGCTGGTGGAGCTTCACCATCCTCGCTGGTCGGATAGCAGTAAGATAAGCGCACCCATGCGGTCTCGCGAATGGGTAGGTCAAGAGGAGCCCGCATGTGGAATAGAGTTGGATTTCCCTGGGGACAAGGTTCCTGGCCCCATGGACCCAAGCCAGCGTTTCTTGCGCTAAGGTAAGCCAAGAAAAAGATCTTGATGGAATACCTTTGTTTCCCTTGACAGGTGCCGGGAAGGCTGGTATGCTCCATCGGCATTTTAGTAAGAGTTCTCGGCCTCTTATTTTCGGCGCATACAACGCTCGTGAGAGCGAATTCTGCCGCCTGAAAGCTCACAGTTCAGCTTCACGCGGCGTTTAGCAGCCAAACCGCTTCCCGCGTTTTACGCGGGGAGGGTAATCTTGTGTTCACGTCTTCCACCGGCATGACCGCTCCGGCACGACAAGTTTTTACCACCCTGCACGAAGCTATTCCGCTGCCGAATCTGATTGAAATTCAGAAGCGGAGTTATGATTGGTTTTTCCGCGATGGTTTGCGCGAACTGTTTGACGAAATTTCGCCGGTCAAGGACTTCATCGGCCGCGATTTAGAACTGTATTTTCTCGACTACTACCTGGACGAACCGAAATTCGACGAGGTAGTAGCCAAAGGTAAGAACGTCACGTTCGAGGCCGCCCTGCGCGTGCAGGTTCGCCTGGTCAACAAGAAGACCGGCGAGATTAAGGAACAAGAAATCTACCTCGGCGACTTCCCCCTGATGACCGATCGGGGGACGTTTATCGTCAATGGCATCGAGCGGGTGGTGGTGTCACAGCTGATTCGCTCAGCCGGCGTGTTCTTCACCGCCGAGCTGGCGCGCGGTCGACGGTACTACGGCGCCAAGATCATTCCCAACCGCGGGGCCTGGCTGGAACTGGAGACGGACGTCAACAACGTCATCGCCGTCAAGATTGATCGCAAGCGAAAGGTGCCGATTACGACCTTTCTCCGCGCTTTCGGTTTCGGCAGCGATGAGCAACTGCAAGCCACCTTCCGCGACATCGATCAGGGGCCGATGAAGCACATTGCCGCGACGATGGCCAAAGATCCGACCCACGACGAAGCCGAGGGATTGAAGGAGGTCTATAAGCGGATTCGGCCGGGCGACCTAGCGACCATCGACAACGCTCGCGACCTGATTTACAAAATGTTTTTCTCATTCGACCGCTATGATTTTGGACGGGTGGGTCGGTACAAGCTGAATACCCGCTTCGGTTTTCAGTTCCCGAACACCAAGGATTTTCGGGTGCTGCAGAAGGATGATGTGCTGGCGATTGTCAAAGAGATTATCCAGCTCAATAACTCGCAGCGGGAGCCGGACGATATCGATCACCTTGGTAACCGCCGGGTCCGGGCCATCGGTGAGCTGGTGCAAAACAAGTTCCGGGTCGGTCTGGCGCGGATGGAGCGGATCATCAAGGATCGGATGTCGACGCTCGACATCAACACGCTGACCCCGAACCAGCTGATCAATGCCCGGCCGGTGATCGGCGCGATCAAAGAATTCTTCATGAGCTCGCAGTTGTCGCAATTCATGGACCAGACCAACCCGCTGGCCGAACTGGAGCACAAACGCCGGCTGTCGGCCATGGGCCCCGGCGGCTTGTCTCGCGAGCGGGCCGGTTTTGATGTTCGCGACGTCCACCGCACCCACTACGGCCGCATCTGCCCGATCGCCACGCCCGAGGGCCCGAACATCGGTTTGGTCGGACACCTGTCGACCTACGCCCGGGTCAACGACTATGGTTTTATAGAGACACCGTTCCGGCGAGTGGTCCATGACGTGCCGAATGACGGTCGATCAGCGTCCGGAGAGATCGCCCGGCACGACCTGGGCGACGTGGTCCGAGCTGGGGCCACCATTTCTCCCGCCCAGGCCAAAGCGCTTAAAGCGCTTAGCCAGCCGACCATTCCCATCAAGCCGCGGGTGACCAAAGAGGTCATCTACCTCGACGCTTTTACTGAAGAACGGCAGACTACCACGGCCGCCACCACGGGTATCGACGCCGCCGGTCACTTTATGATCGACCGGGCCGAAGCTCGTCAACACGGCGAACCAGCCATTGTCCCGGTCGAAAAGATTGACTACATGGACGTCTCGCCGAAACAAATTGTCTCCGTGGCCACGGCTCTCATCCCCTTCCTCGAACATGACGATGCCGTCCGGGCCTTGATGGGCTCGAACATGCAGCGCCAAGCGGTATCATGCATCAAGCCGGAAACACCGATTGTTGGAACCGGCGTCGAGACGCGGGCGGCGGCCGACTCCGGACAAGTCATCTTGGCCCAGAAAGCTGGTCAGGTGGTGACTGTCCAGGCCAACCAGGTCGACGTGCTGGAAGATGATGGGAATGTGCGAGTCTATCACCTCCGTAACTTCTTCCGGTCCAACGCTTCAACCTCGATTAACCAAAAACCGGTGGTCATGCCCGGTCAGCGCGTGGGAGCTGGTGATCTGCTCGCTGACGGGGCGGCCACCGAGCACGGGGAGCTGGCGCTGGGGCAGAACCTGCTAGTGGCTTTCATCCCTTGGGAAGGCGGCAACTACGAAGATGCCATTCTCATTTCTGAACGAGTGGTCGAACAAGATCGTTATACCTCGGTCCACATCGAAGATTACTACATCGACGTTCGCGACACGAAACTAGGTCCAGAAGTGGTGACGCGCGATATTCCGAACGTGTCCGAAGAGAAACTGAAAGATCTAGACGAAGAAGGCATCGTTCGGATCGGGGCCCAGGTCTCGTCCGGCGACATCTTAGTTGGGAAAATTACACCCAAGGGGGAAACCGAGCTGTCGGCCGAAGAGAAATTGCTGCGGGCCATTTTCGGCGAGAAGGCTAAGGATGTCAAAGATTCGTCCTTAACCCTTGAGCATGGCGAGCACGGGAAGGTCGTCGACATCAAGATTTTCTCCCGCGACAAGGGCGATAAGTTACCGTCCGGCGTGATCAAGCAGATTCAAGTGTCGGTGGCCCAGCTGCGGAAGATTCAAGTCGGCGACAAAATGGCCGGCCGGCACGGGAACAAAGGCGTTATCTCGCGGATCGTGGCCGCCGAAGACATGCCGTACCTGGAGGATGGGACGCCGGTCGACATTATTCTCAACCCGCTGGGCGTGGCTTCGCGGATGAACCTGGGGCAAATCTTGGAGACGCACCTCGGCTTGGCCGCTCAGAAAGTGGGCCTGCGCGTTATTTCGCCGGCCCTTGATGGTTTGCCGGAGTCGAAAATTCGCGAACTGCTCGTGCAGGCCAAGCTGCCCCCCGACGGCAAGATGCAAGTCTTCGATGGCCGGACGGGGAAACCGTTTGAGTTGCTGGTGACGGTCGGGGTGATGTACGTCATGAAGCTCAATCATCTAGTGGAAGACAAGATTCACCAGCGCTCGATCGGTCCCTATTCACTGGTCACGCAGCAGCCACTCGGTGGCAAAGCCCAGTTCGGTGGTCAGCGCTTTGGCGAGATGGAGGTCTGGGCGCTGGAAGCCTACGGCGCGGCGCACACGCTCCAGGAAATGCTGACTATCAAATCCGACGACGTGTCCGGCCGCTCGAAGGCCTATGAGGCAGTGATTAAAGGAGAACCGATCCGGCGGCTCAACGTCCCGGAATCGTTCAATGTCTTGGTTCGGGAACTGAAAGGCTTGGGCTTGGAAGTTGAATTGATCGGCGCCGAAGTCGCGCCGGCCGAAGAAGAGCGACCGCGCCGGGAGGTGGCGGAAGTCCGCCTCGCCGAACCGGTGGCCCCACCAACTGAACCGCGGGCCGCCGTTCAAGAGGGAGTCCGGTAATGCCGTACGAAGAAACCCACGCCATCGATTTCAAAGCCATCCGGCTGCGGGTCGCCTCGCCGGACGATGTTCACCGCTGGTCGTACGGCGAGGTGACCAAGCCGGAAACGATCAACTACCGGACGCAAAAACCGGAGAAGTCTGGCTTGTTTGCCGAAGAAATTTTCGGACCGTCAAAGGACTGGGAGTGTTTCTGTGGCAAGTACAAGCGGATTCGCTACAAAGGCATAGTTTGCGATAAGTGCGGGGTGGAAGTAACGCGGTCGGTGGTCCGGCGGGAGCGGATGGGGCATATCGATTTGGCGGCGCCGGTCTCCCACATTTGGTTCCTGCGCGGCGTGCCGTCGAAGATCGGGTTAATGCTCGACTTGGGCGTTCAGGACCTAGAGAAAATCATCTATTTCGCCAATTTCATTATTACCAGCGTCAATGAGAACCTGCGGCAAGAAACCCTGAAGCAGCTGAAGGCCGAGCACGAGGCGAAGAAGAAGCAGATCGACGCCGAATGGCAACAGCAGGCTAATCAGGTCAAGCAGCGACCGGTCACTGACGAGGCTAAGCGGACCGCCGAGCTACACAGTTTAAGCCAAGCCAAAACGGAACAGCTCAAAGTTTTGTCCGACGCCGTTGAGGCCGCCGAGAAAGAACTGGCCGACTTGGCGCCGCTCCAAATCTTAACCGAGCAAGCGTACCAGGATCTGTCGCTTAAGTATGGACATGTCTTCGAGGCCTCGATCGGGGCGGAAGCGATTCGCCATTTATTGGAACAGCTCAATTTGGAGACGATGATCGAGGAGCTCGAGGCCGAGGTGGCCAAGGCGACCGAGAGTCGACAGCGGCGGATCATTCGGCGTCTCCGCCTGGCCAAGAATCTTAAGGCCAACGGTATCCAACCGGAATGGATGGTTTTGACCGTCTTGCCGGTCATCCCGCCGGATTTGCGACCGATGGTCCAGCTCGACGGCGGACGGTTTGCCACCTCCGACCTCAATGATCTCTACCGGCGAGTGATCAACCGCAACAACCGGCTGAAGAGGTTGATTGAACTGAACGCGCCGGAAGTAATCATCCGCAACGAGAAACGGATGCTCCAAGAGGCGGTCGACGCGCTGATCGATAACACCGCCCGTCATGGCAAGACCGTCACCGCTTCGACCGGTCAGAAGCGGATGCTCCGCTCGCTGGCCGACATGCTGAAAGGCAAGCAGGGCCGCTTCCGCCAGAACTTGCTCGGCAAGCGGGTCGACTACTCGGGCCGGTCGGTGATCGTCATCGGTCCGCACCTCAAGCTCAACCAGTGCGGCTTGCCGAAACGGATGGCTCTGGAGCTGTTCCGTCCGTTCGTCATTTCCCAGCTGATCAAGCGGGAATTGGTCCACAATGTCCGTTCGGCTGGCCGGTACATTGAAGCCGGCCACCCGGAGGTCTGGGATATCCTCGAAGAAGTAACGAAACACGCTCGCGTCCTGCTCAACCGCGCCCCAACGCTCCACCGACTTGGCATCCAGGCTTTCCAACCGATCCTGATCGAAGGCAAAGCCATCCAGATCCACCCCCTTGTTTGCACCGCCTTCAACGCTGATTTTGACGGCGACCAGATGGCCGTCCATGTCCCGCTGACCGAGCAGGCGAAGTGGGAGGCTGAGCATATCATGATGTCGGTCCAGAATCTTCTCAAGCCGGCCACCGGCACGCCGGTGGTAACACCGAACATGGACATCGTGCTCGGTTGTTACTACATGACCCAGCAAGGGGACGAGAAGCCCTATGTTTTTGCTGATGCCGATGAAGCATTGATGGCCCATGAATCGGGGCGGATTAGTCTCCAAAACGCGATCAAGGTCCGAATGGATGGCCAGTTAGTGACGACCACCGTCGGCCGGATCCTGTTCAACCGCATCCTGCCGCCGGAGTTTGGATTTATCAATCGGAGCATCGACAAAAAAGGGCTGAGCAACCTGGTCTCGGTTGCCCTGGAAAAATTCGGTCCTGAACGGACCGTCGAATTGCTTGACGCGATCAAGCACTTCGGTTTCCAATCGGTTACGCAGTCAGGCATTTCCTGGGGCATGAGCGATCTTGAGGTACCAGAGCAGAAAGAACGAATTCTCGGCCAGGCCGAAGTCAAGATCAGCGAGATCCAAGCGGCTTATGAATCCGGTTTGCTGACTGATGAAGAGCGCTATGTGCGAGTAATCAACGTCTGGAGTCAAGCCAAGGAAGAAATCCAAGGCGTATCCAAGGAATCGCTCAATAAGCTCGGTCCGGTCTACATGATGATTAACTCCGGAGCTCGAGGTTCGTGGGCCCAGACCACGCAGATGATGGGCATGAAAGGATTGGTGGCCAACCCGGTCGGCAAGACCATCGAACTGCCGGTCAAAGCCAGCTTCAAGGAAGGTTTCGACGTCCTCGAATACTTCATTTCCACCCACGGCGCGAGAAAGGGGTTAACCGACACGGCCTTGAGAACCGCTAACGCCGGCTATCTCACTCGTCGCTTGGTCGATGTGTCGCAGGACGTGGTCATCACCGAAGAAGATTGCGGTGATGACCAAGGCTTCGTCCTCAGTCGCGAGGAAAGCGAAGAGATTGGTACCGACCTGGTGCAACGTATCACCGGCCGCGTGCTAGCCCGTGACTTAGTTGATGAGAAGGGCAAGACCTTGGTCAAAGCCGGGACACTGATTACTTTTCTACTAGCCGAAAAACTGCAGTCAGCATCACCAGTCTCGGCGGCGATTCGTTCCGTCCTGACCTGCCAAACGAAGCGGGGTCTCTGTCAGCAGTGCTACGGTTTTGATCTTGGCCACAACGAGCTGGTCAAGTTGGGGACGGCAATCGGCATCATTGCTGCCCAATCGATTGGCGAACCAGGAACGCAGCTGACGATGCGGACCTTCCACACCGGCGGCGTGGCTGGTACGCAGGATATCACCCAGGGCTTGCCGCGGGTCGAAGAGCTGTTTGAAGCTCGACCGGTGAAGTCCCCAGCGTTGCTGTCCGAGGTGGCCGGCCAGGTAGCGGTTGAGACGCCGGGAGATCACCAGGTAGTGGCCGTCCGCTTTACTGACCACGGGCGGGATCGCTATGAGCTGCCCAGTAAGCGTGCCAAGACGAAAGCCGTTCTGGCAGTCAAGGATGGGCAGGCGGTCAAAGCCGGCCAGACCATCATGACCATGGGCAAGGAAACGGTGGTGGCCCAGCATGCCGGGACCACGGCCGTGACCGACAAAGCAGTGGAAGTTACGTATCCGCAGGAGAACAGCAAGCGGTACGACGTGCCGGGGGTCTACGCCCTGAACGTCAAAGATGGCGATCACGTGGCCCCGGGTGGCCAATTGACCGAAGGGAGCATCAACCTCCAGGAGCTTTACCGTCTCCGCGGTCGAGCGGCCGTCCAGCAGTACATCATTAAGGAAATCCAATTCATTTACTCGTCGCAGGGACAATATCTCAACGACAAGCATATCGAGGTCATCGTCCGCCAGATGTTCTCCCGCGCTTATGTCAGCCATCCCGGCGACTCGGAGTTGATTGCCGGGGAAATCGTCGATCGCGCGACGGTCGAGGATCTGGCGGTCAAGCTGTCAAAAGCCAAAAAGCGCCCGCCGGAGATTGAGCCGCTGCTGCTCGGCGTGACCAAGGCGAGTTTGACCACCGAAAGCTGGCTGTCGGCCGCCTCGTTCCAGGAAACGGCGCGCGTGTTGATTGATGCGGCCGTGTCCGGTCGGGTGGATGTGCTCCGGGGGCTGAAGGAAAACGTCATTATCGGCAAACCCATCCCGGCTGGTACCGGTTTCGAGGCGCGGCAGCAAGAGCTAGCCGAACTCAGCAAACTGCTGGTCGAACGCGCCTAACTCGACTGGTGGGCCAAGGGGCAATATTCATTGCCCCCCAGCCCGTTTTGTGCTAATCTAAGACCCTATGGCCTCGCGTTCAGCTCGGCGGGCGCGTCTGTCGGATCGGGAGCGAAGCCAGTCTCCGGCGCCGCACGCGCCACTCCTGACCCCCGAAGCCCAACGGGGGATTGTGATCGTTACCCTCCTGACGCTGGCGGCGGTAATGTTCTTGAGCGTCCTTGGCGGCGCCGGGTTCCTGGGGCAAGGCATCAGTAATGGCCTGGGCATGCTCTTCGGTTGGCAGCGCTATATCATTCCTCTGTATCTAGCCGTGATTGGGCTGTTGCTGCTCTTTCCGGAAAGGTTCTTCTTCTCACGGACGCGGTGGTTTGGGCTGGTAGTCTGGCTGCTGGCGAGCGAAGCCCTGCTCCATCTGTCCGTGGCTACGCCGCAAGCCTTCCCAGCGGCGTTGCAAGGCGAAGGCGGCGGTTATCTTGGGGCTTTGATCAGCTACCCATTGCGGGTGGCGCTCGGATCGTGGGCCAGTGGACTGATTTTGTTCGGCGGGTTGGTGGCCAGCGCCTTGCTAATGTTCAACACCAGCCTGCGATCGCTAGCTCGGCCTGGCAGCTGGTTTAGCCACTGGCTGAACCGTCGGCAGACAGCGCGCTGGCAGCGCCGCTTGGTGAATGAACAAAGCTCTGCCGCCGAACCAACTTTTGCCACTCAGACGTTGGCCTCGGAATCGCCCGCCGACGAGGAAGCCGATAGCGAACACCAGGTTCTGAAGCCACAGCCGGCTCGTCGACACCGGCGACCACGGCGCGACATCGCCATTCCTCTCGATCTCCTGGAGAGTACCAGCAGCCAGCCAACCAGCGGCAATATCGAAGCCAACAAGGAAAAGATCCAACGGACGCTGGAGAACTTTGGAATTTCGGTGGCCATGGGCGAGGTCAACGTCGGTCCAACCGTCACCCAGTACACCCTGAAACCAGCCGAGGGCGTTAAGTTATCCCAGATCACCTCACTCAACAACGACTTAGCTTTGACGCTGGCCGCCCATCCGATCAGAATCGAAGCGCCCATCCCTGGCAAATCGTTGGTCGGCGTGGAGGTGCCGAATCAGTCGGTAGCCATCGTCCAGCTCCGCGAAATTATCGCTTCGGCGAACTGGCAGCAACGGCATTCAAACCTTAGCTTCGCCCTCGGTAAGGACGTCAGCGGCCAGCCGTGGGTAGCAGATCTCGATCCGTTACCGCACCTGCTGGTGGCCGGCGCCACCGGCTCCGGAAAGTCAGTCCTGATCAACGACCTGATCATTAGTTTGCTGTATTGCAATTCACCGGATGACCTGAAATTTATTCTGGTTGACCCGAAACGAGTCGAGCTAACCGCCTACAATGGGATCCCGCATCTGCTGACGCCGGTCATCACCGACACCACCAAGACCATCAACGCTTTGCGCTGGATTGTCAGCGAGATGGATCGGCGGTACAATCTCCTATCACAATCTGGGAAGCGGAATCTGGCCACCTACCGCACCGAGGTTAGCGACGACGTGCCGTACGTGGTGTTGATCATCGACGAGTTGGCCGACCTGATGTCGGTGGCCGCCAACGAAGTCGAAGGCGCGATCGTCCGACTGGCCCAAATGGCCCGGGCGGTCGGGATTCACCTCGTCCTGGCTACCCAGCGACCATCGGTCGACGTCATCACCGGCCTGATCAAGGCCAACGTCACGGCCCGGGTGGCTTTCAGCGTGGCCGCTCAGGTCGACTCGCGCACCATTCTCGACGTCAGCGGCGCGGAGAAGCTGCTCGGCCGGGGGGACATGCTCTACCAGTCCGCCGAATTAAGCAAGCCGAAGCGGCTCCAAGCCCCGTACGTTTCAGAACGCGAGGTCGAGCGGGTGGTCCAGTATCTCAAGTCGCGTGGTCAGCCGGAATACCTGGGCGATGTAGTGGAGAAGCCGGAGCCGCAAATCGGCGGCAGTCTCGAGGATCTCGGTGACGACGAGTTATTGCCCCAGGCGAAGGAAGTAATTCTGCAAGCCGATAAAGCCTCCGCCTCGCTGCTCCAGCGGCGCCTGCGGATCGGCTACGCTCGGGCGGCACGGATTCTCGACCTGCTGGAAGAGGAAGGATTTATTGGCCCTGGCGAAGGGGCCAAGCCACGGGAGGTCATGGGCGATACTCCACCTACCGGCCCGACCCAACCCGAGGACGCCTCGACAGATCCTCCACGACCTCCGCCACCAGCCAGCCAACAACCGTAGGCCATGGTTTTTCAGAAACGCGACCTGGCTGGACCGCAAACTTTGGGCCAGCGGCTTCGCCAGCTCCGTCAGGAATCCGGCTGGTCGATTGAGACCATCGCCGCTGAGCTAAAGATCGCCACCAAGTACGTTCAGGCGATCGAAGACGGACGGTATGACCTGTTGCCCGGCCAGGTATATGCTCGGATTTTTGTCCGTCTCTACGCGCGGCGGATGGAGCTTGATGAGGCGGTCGTGATGAGCCGCTTCGCTGAGGAGTATCAGGTTGTAACGGCAGCCAAACCTTCTGGTCGGCCACTCCTCGTGCCTCGCGCCAAGACCGACCCTCCCTGGTGGCGGCGGTACCGGCGGTTCATGGTGGCCGGAGTGGTGATAGGCGGAGTACTCATTTATTTTAGCTGGCAAGTCTGGCGCCTTTACAGTCCGCCGCGCCTGGTGGTCAATGAACCACCGGCTGATGTCGCCACCACCGAAGGCTCCGTCGTTGTTCGTGGACAGACCGAGCCAGGCGCCGAAGTGACAATTAACCGACAGCCGGTGGAGGTTACGTCCAACGGCCAGTTTTCCGAATCAGTCGAAATCCAGCGCGGCCTCAACACCCTGCGGATCGCGGCCAAGAAACCCCGCAGTGGCGAGCGGGTAGTGATCAGACAAGTCCTCTTCGAGCAGCGGTAGGGTTCACCCAGCCCCGCCAGGCGGCGGGACGGGGGGGGCTTGGTGGAGCTTCACCTTTCGCCAGCGATCAGTTAGACTAGGGCTAGTCTATTCTTAACCTCCGGAGGGCCTATGCTGAGCGCTGCACCGGTCTCCCCGACCATACCCGTTGTCGATATGGAACGGGCGAGGGCGTTCTATACCGATAAACTCGGTCTAACGATGACCGAGACTGACGCCACCGGCGGCGTGATGCTTCAAGCCGGCGAAGGGACGAAGATCTATTTGTATAAACGTGAGTCGTCAAAGGCCGATCATACCCTGGCCGGCTTCTTGGTGGCCGATATTGAGGAAGAGGTTGCCGACCTGGTGGCCAAGGGTGTGGAGTTTATGGAATACGATCAGGAGCCGATCCGAACGGAAAATTTTATTGCCACCATCGACGGTCAGAAAGCCGCCTGGTTTAAGGACAGCGAAGGGAACATTCTCGGCCTCACGCAGCGGGGGTAGTGCCAAACAGACTGCTCAGGTATTTTCTGTGACGGAGGAAAATTGGTTTCAGCACTTGACGGCGGTGAGGCCAAAGTTCTAGAAACCGACCCCATTCGTAGGTCGTCAAGTGGTGTGAGACGAGGGCTTGTATTTCTTGCCTATTGCGGAATCCGGCCAATACCTTAAAACCATCCTTCTCTAGCGCCCGCAGTGCGCTGAGCCCGAGAGCATGCGCGCTCCTTTCCGATCCGGCCAGGAATTCATATTTCTTTTCGAGGAACCAATCGGGCATGAATTTGTCCGGATCCACTCGATCCAATTCTTCCGACAGCCGATCAGGCTCGACGCCTTGCTCTGACAATTTAGAGCTCACGTGGGCCATGATTTTCAACAACTGCTCACGCGATCGTTCAAGATCCCGAACAGTAAGAGCGGCGTGGCCTAGTTCATGAAAGATCGCCAAGGGGGCGCCGCGGCCGGCCAGTCGATCAGGCGGGAAACCAACCCCTCGGGCAACAACTGGTTGAGATCAAGCCGCGTGCCGTCTGAGCGGGTCATCGCCAGATGGAGTTGCTCAGGATGCTCTTCATCTGGTGTGATTTCCCACTCAAAGTTTCGTCCCTCGGCCGGAGCCATCTCAGAGGCCTGGCCCCGTTCAACGAGCTCTTCGGTGAGGTTCTTCAGCTTGTCGGTCGCTTCTTGGTCAGACAGTTGTTCGTGTTCGGCCTGGCCGTCTTCTTCATCAGTGCCAAGGTGTTCTGCGCCGACTTCAGCTGACTCAATAGATGGCATGCCGAGGTCTTAGCAACTCGCCAAAAAGCGGGCAAATCACTGAAAGTCATCCTTGACTACTCGAACGGCGACAAGCGGCATTGGGTGCGGCATTGGATGCATCGGCCGGGCCGGTGATGGCTCACATCTTCGGCCAGGATGCCACTGTCACCCTGACTGAGTTTCCGCGGCTAGCTCAGGCACTCCTGAAATCGGTCGAGGAACTCGAGTTTTCCGTGCGCAGCGCGAACGCGCTCCGCGCGGCGGAGATACGGACCATCGGCGACCTCGTGCAGAAGCGCGAAGCGGAGATGCTATGGTTACGTAACTTCGGCCGCAAATCGCTTCGGGAGATTGTCGACATCTTGGCGGAGATGGGCCTGCGCTTCGGGATGCAGCTGCCCGACGATTGGCAGCCAGTTCTCGAACGGTGGCAAGCGACCGGCGAGGCGCCAGCACTTTCTTCCGAACATCGGCCATGAGGCCGGTGTTTTTGTATCGGCTATAGTTAGACCAAGGAAGATAAAAAAACCTTGCATCTTGCTTGAGCTATCCAGTCAGAGAGTGGGCTTGAAATGCTCAACAAAAAAAGAGAAGGGTAATCGCGCTGGGCGATCGGTACCTTCTCAGACCCGTTGCACTGCCGGTTGGGTGACAGAGGCAGCAGTTTGTTCCACCCTGCATGTCAGCCCAGGGCAGAAGTACTGTGTGGACCAGCCGGTCTGTGGGTCGCGGCGCTTCCGCGACAAGCAACTCGACTCGGTTGGGATGTCACGGTCACAGATGCAGCAGTGATGTGGCTTCCGCGTCTTGACGAGTCTCATCCGTCCCTCCAGTTGGGGTTGGCCGCAGCGTGGCTTGTGGCGTTACCCCATCACGCCTAGACCGGCCGAAGCAGCAGGTCCCGCGGGAAGAGCCGGATGATCCCGAAGACCAGCAGCGCGTGGATGGTGAGGAAAGCGAGCCCCAGAAAGACGTTTTCCGCCAGTCCCGACCGCGGCAAGTTGTACAGGATGATGGTGGGGATGCCGGCCAGAATGAGATACCAGCGGCTGACGGCGAGGGCCCTGGCGCTCTTGGGGACGTACCGGGCCAGCCGGACGGCGCCCCACAGCAGCAGCCCGATCATCAGCAGGAAGCCGATCCAGTTGTACAGCAGAACCGACAGCCACTCCGGCGTCGGAATCATCCGGAACGGGCCATACGTCTCCGAAATGACCAAGGCCCCGGCGATGGCGAGTAGCGCCAACGAAACGTTGAACATCCGTCTGGTCTCCTCCGCCTAGAGCGGATTGGTGGAAGGTGCGGGTTTCGGTCGCTTGAATCTAGCATTAATGCCAGACTCGAGCGAGGAGCCAATCTTTGCAGATTGGCAGCCTCACCTATTCTACTCCCGGTGAAGCTGGGGGGTGCTAATGAGTCTCAGGAGATCGGTTGCGGCTCGAAAACGGACAGGGCTGCTTTGATTCCTTCGAAGATGGACTCCGTGTCACGGTCGAAACTCTGCCCGATAAGCATTGACAGCCAGAATGCCTGCTCAGGTCCTTTTCTGTGGAATGGGCATCGGTAGTGGATAGTGGTCACGACCGACTGTTGATGCACGGCCGTGTTCACCGACAGCCTCTCCAGTTCGGGGGAAACTTGGCCCGTCGGAAAACCCATGCCATCAATGATCGCCTTGACCTGCGGCTCCGAGAGGGTTGGAACGGTGATGGTGATGACCGCGAATGGCAAGTCTTTGTTCCCGAAGCGCGACATCTTGGTTTCCACGGCATATCCCTTCTCCGCCTAAAGCGGTCCGAACGTCATGGCTGGAAAGGCCATTCCTCACTAGAACATTCCATACGTTTTTCAGTACCGAATGCTCGAGTGAAGATTCGACTAGCGACTGTACTGCAAAAATGGGATTTTGTCAACCCAGCACCACCTTTACACCCAAATTAATTATCTTGCTTCGTTTCAAGGATAATGTTACTTCGAAATCCGCGGCGCTTGATCGCCGCCGAGAAAATCAGCGGTAAAAGTGGTGGTGGGTAAACCGCGCTGTCGTTCAACCGCTGGGTCGGGAGACTCACCACGGCATCAGGGGGACGAAACCGGCCTGTGAATAACTCGGTCTTGACCTTCGGTAAATATTCGGGTAGCATGTATTCATAATTCCCCGATTGTCCCCGATATGTGGGAAATCGAGCGGAGAAAGGAACAAGATATGGTGAAGACCAAGAAATCCAGCATGGCTGGTAGTTCGAAGAGTCAGGCCGCCCTGGCCGCGATTGAGCATATTCGCGAGCGGTTCGGCGAAGGCTCAATCATGAAGTACAGTGAGGTCAAGGCGCAAGACGTCGACGTGGTCTCGACCGGCTGTTTGTCGTTGGACATTGCGCTCGGCGTCGGCGGTTTGCCGCGCGGCCGGGTGGTGGAAATTTTCGGTCCGGAAGCTTCCGGAAAAACGACCTTGGCGCAGCATGTTATTGCTGAAGTGCAGAAGACGGGCGGGACGGCGGCTTTTGTCGATGCCGAACACGCCCTTGATCCAAACTATTCGCGCCGGCTTGGGGTGGATGTCGACAATCTCCTGATCTCACAACCGGACTCGGGCGAGCAGGCCCTAGAAATCGTTGAGACGCTGGTGCGATCAAACGCCGTTGACGTGGTAGTGATTGATTCAGTGGCGGCGTTGACTCCGAAAGCGGAAATCGAAGGCGAAATGGGCGATCAACATATGGGTTTGCAGGCCCGGTTGATGTCGCAGGCATTGCGCAAACTGACGGCCATTGTGGCCAAGACCAAGACGATCGTGATTTTCATAAATCAGACACGAATGAAAATTGGTGTCTTTTTCGGCAACCCGGAGACAACGACCGGCGGCACCGCGCTGAAGTTTTACTCCTCGGTACGGATTGAAGTTCGCCGCATCGGCCAGCTGAAACAAGGTGACCGGATTATTGGTAACCGCACCAAAGCCAAAGTGGTGAAGAATAAGGTCGCCGCCCCGTTCCGCACCGCGGAATTCGACATTCTCTACAATCAAGGCATCTCCATGGCCGGCGATGTTCTCGACACCGCTCTCCAGTACGGCCGGCTTCAGAAAAGCGGTAATACGGTCAGCCTGGGAGAGGTCAAACTTGGCATTGGAAGACAGGCCGGCATTGACTACCTCCGTGATCATCCGTCGTTAGTCCAAGAATTACGGCGAAAAGTTTTGTCCCAGGCTAAGGAGCAGCAAGGTCAAGACGAAACGCGATCGCCTGTCACCGTACCCGGTGGGGCGTAGGTATCGTTGAATCACTGGCCGTCAGACCCAGTCTTAATGAGGAAGGAAGACGATGGCTGATTCCTGGTGGTTGTCCGTATTTTACGTGGTCTTCTTGATGCTGAGCGCCTGGGTTACCGAGCGTGGGACGTTAGCCGGGATCCAATCCAAGCGCCCGCTGGCGGCCGATCGATTGCGCCTGGTAACGGTCAGCGGACTGCTGGTGGTGATGGTGTCCGCCGTGATGACCCTGGTTCTGGCGCATGGCGACCGGGATCGTTTGACCACCCTCAATCTGTTGCTGACCGCCGGCGGGGTATTCTTGACCGCCTTTTTAGTTCTGCCGGCCGCCCAGATCAGCACCCGGGTGGTGGTCAGCCTGGCGTGTACTATCGTTGGCACGCTCGTTGGCTGGTTCGTGCCAGGATCCCTGGTGGAGATGATCGTCATGGCCGTCTCGCTCCTGTGGGTCGGTCTCGCGGTGACGAAGATCTTGCGACTCCCTCTGGGCGGGCATCTTGTCCTCCTAACGATGATGATGTTGATGGATATTTACAACATTTGGTTGACACCGAGCACGGGTTCCGCCAGCGACAAAACCAGCCAGCTACCCCAGCTACACTATGACGGCATCTTTGCCTTTGGGGATTATTCTCTCGGTATCGGCGATTTCTTCATCGGCGCCTGGGCGGTTGGCGTGTTGGTGATTTTTCGACACCAACGATTGGCGTTCATCGGCGCCGCCATGATCGGAATGTTTCGATTCTTTTACCGCTTCTGGCCCGGCCTGGAAACAGTCACCATCCCGTACACGATCGTTATCGTGCCGACGGCCGCTCTGTTGTTGGCCTGGAGCAAGAAATCATTCGGGTCAACACCCAACCAAGTATTCTCCCGCTAGGCGCTAGGGTTGCTGATTTACCCGACTGAAGTGATGTCACAAGTTACGCCCGCTCAACATAATCGCCGGTTTCAGTATTAATACGAATAGCATCGCCCTGTTTAATGAACAGCGGCACCTTGAGCGTGTAGCCGGTCTCGACGGTGGCTTCTTTCATGACTGAACCCTGGGCGGTGTCGCCACGGACACCTTCCGCGGTGGCAGTTACTTTCAGTTCCACTTTTTTCGGCAGTTCAAGGGTGATCGGCCGACCCTCAAAAGTAACGACGGTATATTCTTGGCCTGCTTTCAGAAAGTCGAGCCGCGGCTGAATTGGTTCGCGATCTAAAGCCAGCTGGTCGTAATTTTGGCTATCCATAAAGAATACCTGCCGATCATCGGCGTAGAGGAAGCTTGCTTTCGCGCGTTCGACATCTGCTTCCTCAACCTTGTCACCCGGCTTGAAAGTTTGCTCGAGAACGTTACCGGTGATGAGATTCTTGAGCTTGGTGCGGCGGACCGGCTTTCGTTGGGCGGTCCGCATAAAATCCGACCACAGGCAGATGTAGGGCTGGTCGTTAAGCTTGACCAGTGTGCCGATCCGGATGTCATTCATTTCCAACATCGGAGGTTGGAAGTAGGAGGTAAGAGGTTGGAGGTAGGGAGTTAGCGGACGACAAACGGCAACAGAGCCATAATCCGCGCCCGCTTGATGGCTTGGCTGACCGTTCGCTGATGGCGCATGCAGGCGCCGCTCCGACGGCGGGGGACAATTTTTCCGTAGGCGGTAGTGAAGCGCTGGATTAGATGGAGGTCTTTGTAGTCAATGTCCTCGAGGGCGTGTGTGCAAAGATAGCAACTCCGTTCCTTGATTGGTTGAGGGGCGGCCGTACGGGGGCGCATGGGGGTTAGAAGGGAATGTCCTCGATGTTAATTTCTTCCTCGGCCGGGGCCTCTTTTTTGGTGGCGGCTTGAGGCGGCGCCGCTGAAGTATCGCCTTTACGGTCAAGCATGATCAGGTTGTCAGCCACGATTTCGGTCCGATATTTCTTGACCCCGGTCGGATCGTCCCACGACCGAGTTTGGAGTCGTCCTTCGACGTAGACCTTGCTGCCCTTATGGCAGTAGGTCGCGATGGTCTGGGCCAGTTTGGCCCAAGCCACGCAATTATGAAACTCGGTGGCCTCCTTCATTTCGCCGGAGGCCTGATCTTTCCATCGTCGCGAGGTGGCCACGCCAAACGAGACGACATTTTGACCAGTGTTGGTAGTCCGTGATTCCGGATCGCGAGTCAAATTGCCAATGATGGTGGCGCGATTGAGACTAAAACTCATAGCGGGTGAAGTTAGTGAGTGAGATTAGACGTCAACCTTCTCTTCCTCGAGAATCTCCTCAAGTTTCTTCTCTAGTTCTTGACCGCTGACTTGAGGGGCGGGCGCACTGGGGGTTGGCGGTGGCGCCTCGGTGGCCATGGCCGCCGCGGTATGACGTTCTTTTTCCGCCTGGCGGCGAGCGGCGATCCGTTCGCGCAGTTGTTGATCGGCGGCCAGCTGCTCCGGCGTCTTGACAATCCGACGGAGCACTTGGTACCGGAGCACGTCTTCGTTGAGACCCAGGGCCCGTTCGAGGGGAGCCAGGGCTTGACTGTCAAGATCGAACTCGAGGTAGTCATAAAATCCCTGCCGAGCACGTCGTATTTCGTAGGCCAGTCGACGCTTGCCCCAGAAGTCTTGTTTGCTGATGGTCGCTCCCTGGTCACGCAGCAGCTGCTGGATTCTTTCGGCCACCTGCTTGGCTTCTTCCTCGGTCTTGCTGCCGGGGATGATGTAGAGCATTTCGTATGGTTGGTTCATGGGGTAACAAAAAATGATGTCTTTTCGGACCCCGAAAAAAAGTTTCGGGGGCCCTGAAACCCAAGGTTCAGAGCAGATCCATCGCGATCAGAACTTACCATAATGCCATTTTTCTGGCAAGTATTGACAAGCCACCTGGCGGCGTCTAGGGTTGACACAGGCCCTTTCACATTGGAGAATAGCCATGACCATTGAAGGTTTCGATCCTCGTCAAACCTATGTGGTAGTTTTAACCGAATTCGGCGAAGCGCTCAAAGTTCGTGGCTGGGAGGTTGGTAAGGAATTAGCTTTTCCTCGCCACGGCGAACAGGTCATGTCGATTGGTATCCATGCTGTCTGCGAGGGAGTGATTTCGCTCCGCCGGGCATCGAGTACGCACGCTGTTCTTCTTTGCCCTACCTGCCAGCTTCGCCTGCCGGTCACCAGCCGTTTGCGGAGCGTCGGCGACCTGCTGATACATCTGGAAACGGTCGCCAGAGAGCGTGGTTGGCAGCCGCCGATCGATGCCGAGAATCTCCCTGTTCCGGTCTAGGAATGGGGGTTTTTATTAGGTACCATGACCCTATGGCAGATACCCTCTTTGTCCTTGGCCGCGAACCAGCGCTGTCGGTGGCGGAAATCGAAGCCCGTTTAGGAGGGTGGCAGGCAACGCCGTTAGCGGTTCATCCGGAAGTCGCTTTAGTAAGATCATCAAAGAACCTTCCGCCCGGCACGGTAGACCGCTTAGGCGGGACAGTTAAACTGGCGAGCGTGGAGGAATGCGTTACCAAAACTGGGGATTTCCTGGCCGACGTCAAACGAGTTTGTACGGCCGAGTGGCTGCAATCGCAGCTACCAGATGGTCGGGGTGATTTTGGGGTTAGCGTTTACGGTGTTTCGAGGGCCGAACGCCAGGCAGCGCAGAGACACTTCTTTGGTTTGAAGAAAGAATTGACGGCCGCCGGCCGGCCGGTCCGCCTGGTGACTTCGCGCGAACCGCAGCTGTCGGCCGTGACCGTCGTGCGCCAAGGGTTGCTCAAGCGCGGTCGAGAAATTGTCATCTACCGCGGCCAGCAATACACCGCCATCGGCGCGACCATCGCCGTCCAAGACTATCGCGCGTACAGCCTTCGCGACTACGGCCGGCCGGCGGCCGATCCCAAGAGTGGGATGGTGCCGCCAAAGTTGGCGCAGATGATGCTCAACATCGCACAGGTTCAACCAGACGACATACTTCTTGATCCGTTCTGCTGTTCCGGGACTATTCTCCAGGAAGCTCTATTGTTGGGTGTGCGCCGGCTCCACGGGTACGACACGAATCAGCGGGCCGTCAAGAATGCGCAGGAAAACATCCGCTGGCTATTCAAGGAGTTTCCGCACCTCCAAGGCTCGGTCGACATCATCCTCCAAGACGCCCGGCACCCAACGATCAGGCCGACGGTAATTGTCACTGAGCCGGATCTCGGCCCGGCCCTCCGCGGGCGAGAGACACCCGCATTTCTCAGTGATCAATTGCGGCGCTTGGGACGGCTGTATCTGGAAAGTTTTCAACAGTGGGCAAAAACACTCTCGGCTGGATGTAGGGTAGTGATGATTTGGCCGGAGTTCTCAATCAATGGAAAGCCATCCAGACCGAACATTGCCGAGGCCGTGGCTAGCCTCGGATTCGAGCCAATCCCATTGCTGAGCAGTGAAACAGCGCGAGTACTTGGCGTGACCGATCGATTTGTTTTGTCCTACGGACGATCCGATGCTCGTCTGCGGCGGCAGATCCGGAAGTGGATAAAACGTTAGGCCGTGGTCCGAAAGTAGACTACATCGCCATCCCGTATTTCATACTCCTTTCCCTCAATCCTCAGCTGACCGGATTTTTTCGCTCCTTCCCATGACCCGGCTGCAATCAGGCCACCGTAGTTGACGATTTCCGCCCGAACGAAATGCTTGGCAAAGTCAGTGTGGATGACGCCGGCCGCGGCCGGCGATTTTGTCCCAGCCGGTACGGTCCAAGCCCGGGTTTCATCGGGGCCGGTGGTAAGGAAAGTGACCAGACGCAGCGCGTGATAAGCAGCGGCGACGAGCCGATCAAGGCCGGATTGTTTGAGGCCGAGTTCCCTCAGATAGGCGGCGGCTTCCGCCGGGGGCAAGTCCACTAGTTCCTGTTCGGTCTTGACTGCCATGATGATGGTGCGGTCGGCCGGTAAGCCAAAGGCGGAAGCCGCCGCCGTTTTGACCTGTTCTTCGCTGACGTTCAGCACATAGAGGAGCGGCTTTTCCGTCAGCAGGTTGAAAGGTTTCAGCCGGAGCTGTTCATCGTCGGTGAATAGCAAATTACGTATCGGATGCCCGTCGGACAGGTGATGGCGGAGTTTTTCCATCAGTGCCAGCTCCGCCGCCAGAGTTTTTGTCAGACCCGCTTTCTTCTCCAGGCCGATGTTGGCCAGGCGTCGGTCGACCACCCCCAAGTCAGCCATGGCCAGTTCGATGCCAATGGTCTCGACGTCGGACTGCGGGTTGACCTGGCCGGCGACATGGATGACGTTCGGATCGTCAAAGGCCCTCACCACCTCAACAATGGCGTCAACCTCGCGGACGTGTGATAGAAACTTGTTTCCGAGTCCTTCACCCTGGTGGGCCCCCTTCACCAAGCCGGCGATGTCGACGAACTCGATCGTCGTGGGTACGGTTTTGGCAGAATGTTCCAGGGCCGTCAATCGCTCCAACCGCTCATCTGGCACGGCCACCACACCGACGTTGGGGTCGATGGTCGCGAACGGGTAATTGGACGTATCAACCTGTTTTTTCGTCAGGGCCTGGAAGAGTGATGATTTGCCGACGTTGGGCAGGCCGACGATGCCAACTGAGAAGGACATAGGGCGCTATGCTAGCATGAACCAGTGGCCCTGGCGAATTGCTAAGAGCGGAGTTTACTTTGACCCAACCGGCGGGAAGGTTTCGTGAAGCTCGTGAAGCATGGCTTGGATCCGATCGTGCGAGGCGATCAGCAGTTTGACTGCTTGTTGAATATAGTTCCGGTCCTGCCCGTGAATCTTGCCGAGGGCGTTGAGGGCATCATCGGTGTCCTGAAGCCGCCGTTGGACGTCAGTCACTTTTTCATGTCCGGTATGGCTCTCGCACCAGGTAACGATTTCAGCGTGGACGGCCCAGTATTTGCGATACCACTGATCGTA
This sequence comes from Candidatus Kerfeldbacteria bacterium, assembly GCA_016193315.1. Taxonomy (GTDB): domain Bacteria; phylum Patescibacteriota; class Patescibacteriia; order SBBC01; family CAIJZX01; genus JACPSJ01. The sequence continues at coordinate 105,481 of JACPSJ010000004.1, read as the reverse complement.
GACGGCCGGTTCGGCCGACTGTTCGAGTTCGCGCATCCAGCGGTCAGTCATCTGTCCGGCCCGGCGTCTTTCTGTTTCGACGTGCTCAGGAAGTTCTTCGCGCGGGAGCGTCTTGTCTGCCCGCCGTTCAAAGTCTTCCATTGTTTCGTCAAAGGTGGTGAAAAATTCCCGGTCTCGATCGGTCGGTTTTAGGTCTTCGGGTGGGGCCCGTTCTGGTGAGGAGTGCTTAGGCATTGTTGGGTCTGGCCAATTGGGTAGTTCGGTGGCCTAAACCATTCGTATCTTACCGCCCTTCGTTACATCGAGGAAGCCGTTGATCATCCAATTCATAACCCACAACAGGAGGGACCCGACGAGGGCCGATACGAATCCATCGACCTCGAATCCCTTGACAAAACTACTGGCGAACAGAAACAGACCAGCATTGATGATGAAGGCGAATAGACCAAGCGTTAGAATGGTGATCGGGAAGGTCAGGAAGATTAGTAGCGGACGAATAATGGCGTTTAGGAAACCAAGCACGAGAGCTAAGACCAGGGCCGTATAAAAACTGGCCACCGCCACCCCGGGCACGAGGTAGGCGACGAGCATCAAGGTCAAGGCGCTGATCAGCCAACGAATGAGAATCATCCCATTAGAGCGGTACCAAGTGCAACCAGCGGGGGAAAGCGAAAGAGGGGCTTGGAAATCGGGCGCTCTGACGGGATCATTTCAATAATGCCAAGTGGTAGGTATTATACAACAGATAGGCTACCGTTAGAGGGCCGACCCCACCCGGGACGGGACTGATGGCGGCCGCCGTTGTCCAAGCAGACGGGGCCACATCACCAAGAGTTTTTCCAGTTAGCCGTCGAATACCAACATCAATAATGACCGCACCGTCCTTGATATGGTTGGCAGTCAGGCGCGGGCCGCGGCCAAGAGCGGTGATCACCACGCTGGCATTTTTCGTCGCACCCGGAATCCGGTGCGTGGCGCGGTACAGCGTGGCTTTGAAGCCGCGACTCGCCAACCGTTGTTTCAGTTCTCGTGTGAATACGGAATCCCGTCCCAAGATGGCCACCGCGGCCCGCGCCAGCGGTCTGGCCAACTTCACGAGGTGCAGAACGGCGGCCACGGTCGGCGGGATAACTTTCGATCGGCTTCGGAACCCGTCGGCATCTTTTTTCGGAGCAATAGCGCGAACTAGGCGGTCGGTATCGAGGTGGCGCGGTAACGGCAACTGGAGAAGTATGCCGTTGATAGTTTGGCGTCGATTCAGGCGGTGGATGAGTTTCCGCAATTTGGCCTGGCTGGTACTGGGCGAAAGCTGGTAGCGTTCGGTCTTGATGCCGATGCGCGCCGCCGCCTGAGACTTCAGTTTGGTGTACAGGAGGGAGTCGAAACGCCGGCCGACGAGGATGGTGGCGAGTGTCAGGCGCAGGCGGCGGCGCGCAATCTTCCGCTTCAAAGACGTCAGGATCTTCTCGGCCTCCGCTCGGCCGTCGAGTTGGCGGGCGGACATGATTACAAATCAGGATAGATCGGGAACTTGCGCGTCAGCTGTCTAACCGCGGCGGCCACCGATCGTTTGACAGATTGGCTGGTGGGTTTGGTCAAACGTTCAATAATTAGGTGAGCGAGAACTTCAACGTCTGGTTCCTTCAGGCCGCGAGTGGTGATAGCTGGGGTGCCAAGTCGGATGCCAGATGGATCAAGCGGTTTGCGGGGGTCGTTAGGAATGAGGTTTTTGTTAGCATAGATGCCGACTTCCTCCAGGAGTTTTTCGGCGGTCGCCCCGGTTAGGCCGAACGGCGTGACGTCAGTCAGAACCAGGTGATTATCGGTACCGCCGGTCGACAGCTTGAGGCCGTGGGCGCCAAGATCACTAGCCAGCTGCGCGGCGTTTTTGATGATTTGCTGTTGATATGTCTTGAACGACGGCTGGAGCGCTTCATGGAACGCTTGGGCTTTGCCGGCGATGATATGCTCCAGCGGACCACCCTGAATACCGGGCATGACAGCCTTATCGATCAGGGCGGCGCGTGGCTGGCGACAAAGGATGATGGCGCCGCGCGGGCCGCGCAGCGTTTTGTGGGTGGTCATGGTGACCACGTCAGCGTGAGGCACTGGCGAGGGGTGCAGTCCAGCCGCCACTAATCCGGCCAGGTGGGCGATGTCGGCCATGTGAATGGCGCTCACTGACTTGGCGATCGCGCCGAAGCGCTGGAAATCAATGATCCGTGGATACGCCGAGGCCCCGGAGATGATCATTTTGGGGTGATGTTGGTTGGCCAGGCGTTCGACCTCGTCGTAGTCGATGTAGCCGTTCGTATCGACACCATACGGCACAATGCGGAAATACTGTCCGGAAATGTTCCGCGAGTGGCCCATCGTCAAGTGGCCGCCGGCCCGCAGCTCCATCGACAAGACGGTGTCGCCGGGTTTCAAGAAAGCGAAATAGACGGCGATGTTGGCTATGGCGCCGGCGTGGGACTGGACGTTGGCATGCTCGGCCCCAAAAAGTTTCTTGACCCGATCGATGGCCAGTTGCTCGATCTGGTCGATGACCTGATTTCCGCCGTAGTAGCGGCGGCCAGGGTAGCCTTCGGAGTACTTGTTGGTCAAAACGGTGCCGATGGCTTTCAACACCGCCGGGGAGGTGTAATTCTCGGAAGCGATGAGCGTTAAACCTTCGCGCTGTCGTTTCAACTCGGCGCGCAACAGATTCCGCAGTCTTGGTTCAAGGGTGGTTGGCAGGGGCACGGTGATGACGGTGAAGCACGATCAGGATGATGACCGCCGCCACCATGATAAGCAGGCTGGCCAGAATTGGCAAGCGGATGCCGGCCAGGATGGGTACCCGATCGATGCGGAGCAGCTCGGTGCCGATACGCAGCAGCCCGGCCAGGAAGAAGTACAGGAGGGCGATGGAACCGGGCACAGACCAGAAGTTTTGGCGCGCGGTGGATTTCCAGAAGAGCCAGACGAGCAGGATAACGGTAAGCAGCAGACCCAGCGATTCATAGAGAAAGGTGGGGTGGAAATACGCACTCAGCTCGTAACCCGACGGGCGAAAAGCCGGCTCGATGGGAATGCCCCAGGGCAAAGTAGTCGGCCCCCCAAAAAGTTCTTGGTTGAAGTAGTTGCCCCAGCGGCCGATGGCTTGGCCGAGCGCCAGGCCGGGGGTGAAAATATCAAGCAGCCGCCAAAAGCCGAGGTGATGCCTCCGGGCGTACGACCATATGACTAACAAGCCAGCGAGGACAGCGCCATGGATAGCCAAGCCGCCAGACCAGATTTTTGCGATTTCAGCCGGGTGGGCAAGGTAGTATGACCACTCGTTGGTTACATGGTATAGCCGGCCACCAAGCAAACCAGTTGGTACCAGCCAGAGGAATAGGTTAGCCACGTGCCGTTCCTCGACATTGACTAGCCTGGCCAGCCTACTAATCAGCCAGTAACCGGCCAGGGCACCGAGGGCGAGGTAAATGCCATACCAGTGAACGGTGAAATTACCGATGGTGAAGGCCACCGACTGCGGGTGCCAGGAGTGAAGAAAAAACATGGTAGTGATTGTAGCACAATGGTATACTGATAATCCTGTTTAGGAAGATGTTTTGCTCGCGATGAAAGTAAACCCAGCCATTTTCCGCGGCTATGATTTGCGCGGCGAAGTCGCCAAAGACCTGAGCGAAGATCTGGCGAAACACCTGGGTAAGGCCTTTGGCACGTATTTGAAGCGACGCGGGACAACGGCGGCTGTGGTCGGCCGCGATTCGCGGGCGACCAGCCCAGCTTACAGTGCGGCGATAATTCGCGGCTTGTCTTGGGCCGGGATCAGTGTGGTCGACATCGGTATGCAGATGGTGGGGACGCTTTACTGGTCCCAGTACCACTTGAATCGCCGCGGCGGTGTCTATGTCAGCGCCTCGCATAACCCGCCGCAATACAACGGCTTCAAGTTCGCCAATGATTTTTCGGAAACATTAGTGTCCGACGGGATCCAGGGACTCCGACGCCTGGTCGAGAACGAGGACTACGATCAGGGTCAATCAATGGGATCGGTCGAAACGATCGATATTCGCGAGGCCTACTACAATGACCTCATTCGACGACTCCCACTGAAAAAAAGGTTTACTGTTCTCATTGACTCAAGCTGTACCACGGCCGGCGCGATTGTGCCGGATTGCCTGCGCCGAGCCGGCTGCGAGGTGATTGAGCGCCACACCAATGTCGATCCGACCTTCCCGCTGGGCGTGGCCGATCCAACTGATGGACACGTGGCCCGACGACTGAGCCAAGAGGTGGTCGAGACTGGCGCCGACATTGGTTTCACCTACGATTCGGACGGCGATCGAATCGGGGTGGTGGATGAACAGGGCGGGATCATCTGGAACGATGTGCTGGTTGCGTTGTTAGCGGCGAGTGTGTTACACGATCACCCAGGTGCAACCATAATGTTTAACACCCTGTGTTCGCAAGTTGTGCCCGAAACGATTATTCGACACGGCGGCCGACCGTTCATGTGGCGAACCGGACATTCTTTCCTGAAGAAGAAGAATCAAGAGGTCAAAGCAGCCTTCATCGGCGAACTGTCCGGCCACTTTTTCTTTTCGGCCGATTTCTACAATCACGATGATGGTTTGTACTCGACAATGCGCTTACTAAAATACCTGGCTACCACTGGGCAGTCACTGTCGAAGGCGGTGGCGACCCTGCCGCAATACATATCCAGTCCGGAAATAAAACTCTTTTGTGCCGATGATAAGAAGGTCGGGCTGACGACAAAGATCGCCGGCATCGTTACCCGTGATCATCCCGACGCAGAAATTATCGACGATGAGAGGGCTGGCGACGGTTTGCGAGTCAGTCGGGAGGGCAACATGTTCGTGCTGCGGTACTCCCAAAATGGCCCATACATCACCATTAAGTTTGAGGCTAAGCAGCAGGCACAGTACGACCAGCTGAAACAGGACATTCGAAAGCTGCTGCAAGGATTTCCCGAGATCGATTGGAAATCCACGATCAACACCAATACCGAAGCGTTGCTGTAACCAAGCAGCCGCGGCTAAGAATTGTCGTATGGTGGCCCTGTTCGATTCCGGCGTCGGCGGCCTGAGCGTTTGGCAGGAAATCCGCCGCTTCCTACCGAACGAGCCGATGGTTTACCTGGCGGACACGGCGCATGTTCCCTACGGGAAGAGGGAAGAAGCTGAAATCCGGCGGCTTTCCAGCCAGGCCATCAAGCTTCTGCTATGCTACCAACCGGATCTGATTGTGGTAGCCTGCAACACCGCTTCGACCATCGCCCTGGCACATCTCCGTCAGGTCAACCCAGACATTCCGTTCGTCGGCATCGTGCCGGCACTCAAACCCGCGGCCGCACTGACCAAGACCGGCTGGATCGCAGTGTTGGCCACGGCGGCGACACTCAAGAGCGATGGCTACCAGAAACTCAAACAGAGCTTTGCTCGATCGGTGACCGTGGTTGATCAACGATGTCCGGAGTGGGTGATGTTGGTCGAGAAAGGGAGCGTTGATAACGCCGCCGCCGAGGCAGCAGTGCGGCACGTTATCGACCCGTTGCGCCGCGAGGGTGTCGACACTCATGTGCTCGGCTCGACGCATTTTGTTTTTCTACGGCGCCTCATTGAGACGGCCGCCGGGCCGGGGGCGACACTGCTTGATTCGGGCGCGGCGGTGGCGCAGCAGGTAGGGCGGTTGCTCAAAACTGGCCAGCCAACGAGCCCAGGTCCGGTGGAACATTTCCTCTGCACCGGCGATCCCCAGCTCTTCAGTGCCGTGGCTTCAAGGTTACTCGAACGGCCAGTTCTGGCCGAGCAGGTCGAGTTTACGTCAGACTAATCGGCTGGTCAGATGTTACCGCAACCCCATCTTAGCCTGAACCTCCGCCAACGTTTGTTCGGCCACCTGGTTGGCTTTTAGTCCGCCCTCGTCAATGACGCCGCGGACGAATGTTTCGTCCTTAGCCAGTTGCTCGCGCCGGGCGCGAAACGGCGCGAAGTGTTCAGCGATGATCGTGGCCAAGGTTGGCTTAAATTGTGAAAATTGAATTTTGCCGGCTTCGGCGGCGGCTTTCCATTGGGCCGTATCTTTTGGTAAGCCGAGGACGAGCAGGATAGTAAACAAGTTTCGGACGCCATGGAACTGTTTCAGCAGGGTAGGGTCGCCTTGCCACTGGATCTCGGGCCCGCGCTCCCCTTGTTCAGCCGCTCGAAAGGCCTCCCGAATTACCCGCGGTTCACTGGTGGATACGGCCTTCTGGATTTTCTTCTTGATGGTCGATTCTTCATCAGTCAGGGCAATGCCCTCGCCGCCAGTTTTACTCATTTTTTCCATCGGGTTGGCCAGCGACATGATCCGTTTACCGCCACCAAACACGGCTAGTGGTTCAGGGAAGGTTTGGCCGAAGAGGCGGTTGAATTTCTTGGCTACGTCGCGCGCCAACTCGACGTGTTGTCCCTGGTCGTCGCCGACCGGCACACGATCAGCTTTATAGGCCAGGATGTCGGCGGCCATCAGGATTGGGTAGTTGAGAATGCCGGCGTTTTGAAAGTCAGGATTGGCGGCTGATTTTTCCTTATACTGGACCATTCGCTGAAGTTCACCGATGGGCGTGATCGTACTAAGTAGCCACATCAACTCGGCGTGGGCCGGCACCTGCGACTGGATAAAAAGCGTCGTTTTGGCGGGATCGAGGCCGGCGGCCAGGTAATCGAGGATTGTTTCTCGAATCTGAGGTTGCAGGCTTTCGACTTCGTACGGCGTGGTGATGGCGTGCAAGTCAGCCACCATGAAAAACGCTTGGTGCTGGTCTTGAAGCGCGATCCATTGTTTGATCGCGCCCAAGTAGTTTCCCAAGTGGAGTTGGCCGGATGGCCGGATTCCTGAAAGAATTCGGGACATAGTGGATGTATTGTATATGTTCCTTTTCTGCTTGACTACCCCGCACCCGTCGCCGTCATCCTGAATCCCGCATTGCGGGATGAAGGACCTCCCTTCTCAAGAGGAGATTCTTCAGCCTCGCGTCATTCGGCTTCAGAATGACGGGTGTGGGGCAAGCACTGGCCGGCGGGATGTCCGAGGTGGTCCCAGAAACAAAAAAGCCGGTCGGGGTGCGAGCGCAGGTCTTCCCGCCGCAATAGGGCGAGAGTTGCTTTCTCCTGTAGCTTATGCTACAACCCCTCCGTCCACGCTGCACCTCACAACCTCAAGGATGAAGGAGGATTTGTCTGATGGATCACGAAGAAGATTATCTGGGCAGCATGGTGCGGCAAGTGCTGGGCACCTGGGGGGCTTTCTTGATCGTCTGGCTGTTAGTCGAGTTGATTTCGCCCCGCACCTATCTCGAGCACACGATTCGGATCGCCCCCGGGGTGGTGCTGACGCTGCCGTTCTCGATCTTTCGCTTCTTCGGGCCGCTGTGGTTTCTATACTACGGTCTGATGATGGTGTCGGTCGAACGGCGGGCCCGCCGACGGGGAGAGGACTCGGCGGAAGGACTGATCGTGGTCTACGCGCTGACGTTGGCCGGGTTGCTGGGTGGCCTGATCGTCTCCGTGATCAGCTACTGGACCGGCGCCTGGCTCAGCCTGCTGGCAGTCGCGGCGGTGTCGTTCAGCATATCGCGCGATCAGCCGCCCGAGGATGGTGACGATCTGGCTTTCGGCGCGTTGTTCTTTGCCGCGGCCACCGGTCCGTGGACTGGCTTGTTCAACGGATTGCTCCATGGTTTCGTGGGTGCGGTGGTGGCGTTCCTGACACCGGCTCGACAAGTCAAGCCAGTTGAACGTCAGCTGGTTTCCGGTCTTCACGATTGACACTCCCGTACCCGGGAGTTTTTTCAACGACCGGCAGTGCCTTTCCATTCCGCCCCCACAAGTTCTTTGCGGTTTCTTCGTTGGCCTCAGAAGACCCGCATGAATACTGGTACAATGGGAATGGATCTTGTTCCTTTTCTGCTTGATCAGAAAAGGAACCGAAAGACTCCAGACAAGCCGGTGGCTTGTCTGGAGCGCCGCGATAACTCGCTCGCCCCGCCAAAGGGCGGGGCTTCACTCAAACATGATCGCGGCGTGGTTGTCTTCGTGCCGGGGATAGCAAGTTCTTTTAGACCTCAACGATTACAGGTAATATCATCGGCTGCCGGTGCGTTTTTTGGAAAATGAATTTCTCCAGGCGACGGTGGACTTTCTCCCGGAGGTCTTTGCTGTCGGGGCGCGTACGCAGCTCCTTGTCATCCAGCGCGCGGCGGACTTCTTTGGCCATCTCATGAATCAACCGCCCCTGCTCCTTCATGTGGGTAAAGCCGCGGGAGATGATGTCGACGCCTTGGATTTTTCCCTGGTGGGTAATTTGGGCTACGGCGATGATCATTCCTTCGTCGGCGAGCTGTTTGCGATCGCGGAGGACGATGTGGTTGACGTCGCCGATGCCAAGCCCATCGACGAAGACGTACTCGATCGGTAGACGTTGATTGGTGGCGAAGCCCCGGCCGTCAACGAACTCAACTGTTTGGCCGTTGTCAGCCAGGAGGATATTCGGGGCCGGGATGCCAGCCTTGATGGCGTTCTTTTTGTTCTCGACCAAGTGAGAAAAGCTGCCCTCAATCGGCATCAAGTATTTCGGCCGGACCATCCGGATGAAGTCGACAATGTCGCCGGCATTGGCATGACCACCGGCGTGGATGTCGAGCATTTTGTAGTCGATGATGTCCGCACCCTCGCGATAGAGTCCGTCTTTGAGTCGCTCCACAGAACGTTCGTTTCCGGGTACGACCGAAGAAGAAAAGATGATCAGGTCGTCTGGTTCGACCCGAAGATATTTGTGCTCGCGGTTGGCGATTCGCATCAGCACGGCATTGTCCTCCCCTTGGGCGCCGGTGCACATTACCAAAACCCGGTCCTTGGGCAGCTTCTTGATTTCTTCCCATGGCAAGATCGTGTGCGGCTTGACCCGGATGTAGCCGAGTTGCTGGCCGATCTCGATGTTCGTTCTCATCGAATAGCCCTCGACCAGAACCCTCCGATTGTACTTCTCGGCCAAGGTCAGGATTTGCTGAATCCGGGACAGAAGCGAAGCAAAGGTGGCGAAAATCATCCGACCCCTGGTTTGGGTGAACATAGTTTGAATGTTTTGCTCGATGTCCGCTTCGGACAGCTGGTGGCCGGGCGTGGTGGCGTTCGTCGAATCGCACATCAGACAGAGGACGTGCCGATGGCCAAGGGATTGAATGACCTCGAGATCGGTCCGGTTCATGATGTGCGCCCGCGTATCCAACTTGAAATCGCCGGTGTGGACGACCGTGCCGGCTGGCGTTTCGACGATGACCCCCAAGCTGCCGGGAATGTTGTGCGACAAGCCGAAAAATTCCACCCGGAATGAACCGAGCCGAACCCGGTCGCGTGTCTTAACGGTGTTGAGCCGCATCTTTTTGCCCGGCGCCACGTCCTCCATTTTCTTCTGGAGCATGGCGCAAGTCAGGTCGCTGGCATAGACCGGCGGATTGCCGAGTCGCGGCAGGAGGTGCGGTGCGCCGCCGATGTGGTCGTAGTGACCGTGGGTGATAATGACGCCACGGACCCAGCGTTCTTTGCCTTTCAAATAGCTGGCGTCGGGAATAATGTAATCCACGCCCGGCATGTCCTCTTCAGGGAACTGGAGGCCGATGTCGATAATCAGGATTTCCTGGCGCCATTGTACCAGGTACATATTTCGGCCGCCGGTTTCCTCATTCCCACCGAGGGGAATTATTTTTAGGGCCTGCTGTTTGCCTGACGGCGGACGCTCACCTTTTGTGCTGGTTGGTTTTGGCCGGCGGGTATAACGCGGTCCTTCCGGACGACGCGGCCGCGGACGTGATTTTTTTGGCATGCTGGATTACTTCGAGAACCGCAACACAGGAACGGCTGATTGAATATTGAATCGATGAGAACTGTGTTCTGGCCGCGGATAGTCTCTCGACAAGCTCGAGACACGCGGCGCAGTCATGAGGCGGGATCACCGTGTAAGGTCCCGCTTCGGAACGTCGTACGTTCCTTCGCGGGGCCACGCGATTATCGCGCGCAAGGTTCAATCTAGAACTGAACTCTGGGCACGATGGAATGGGAATGGACGAACGGGGATGATACACGACTTATAGCGACTTGTCAAGGGCCGCTACCAAAAATCTGGGTCAGCGGTGGGCGCTAGCGCCTGCCGGCGCGAAGCCGGGGCTTCGCTTCGGCGAAGGCAGGGAGGACCCCGTCCTTCGACGGGGCAGGCAGTTCGTCAGGCGAAGCCCGATCCGGCTTCGGGACGTATTACGTCCCTCCGCCGGAAACTTGGTTGCTTAGCGGGGAGTATTCTTGTCTTGCGGATCTAGATCGATTGCAGATGGTCTAACACTATATGGCAACCCTGCCTAACATTGATGAGCACTTGCGACACACTAGCCGTTTCTCCGCTTGGCAGTAGTATTTGTGCGCTTGCATTAAATTCTACTCTGCCCCGTATCTTCTGGATACGGTGTTTTGTTCGCTGGTTAAGAATAGTGTGTCCGTTCTTGAATTCGGGTTCATAGAACGAAACTTCTGGAGCACCGTCATCCTTAGCATCCTGCTCAGTTTCAAATTCCATCATATTTTGTATGTTATCAAGATTTAGTTTGTTCCCTGGGGTGAAGTGAATTCGATGCTTATCTAAATCATTCAAGTCGCGCAAAAGTGACAGTGCATCAATGGTGTTCTTATCATTCCTATTCGGATGATTGAACGGTTGTAATAGTTCAATGGCCGAAACATACTCCGAAGGCAGGCAACTAATGCGCTTTTGCGCGAGAGGCCAGTTACCTTTATCTTCAACTATTGGAAATGTCAAATCCCTCTTCTCTTTTTCTGTTAAGGATTTTAAGCCGACAGCAATAGCAAATACCGCATTATCTAAAGATGCCCTAAGGTGGTGAACGACTTCACTAAACATAAAGCCCCAATCATCCAGCGGAGGCTGTTCCTTAAGCCGCAATTGCAACTGCCAACTCAGTCGATCTGTAGCGATTTCTCCAACTAATTCAATTGGTTTCTTTTCGAAGAAATAACTAATCGTGGCTTCAAGCTCTTTTCTCCGCTTATTAGCCCAGAGATTTCTGGCAAATTGTCTAGACAGGTCGATTTTAGACATCGGTGTTCGAACTCAGCGACAGACCCTTTGCTATTGGCCAAGATCGCTGTTTGTGTTGATTATTCTTCTCTGGTGGGCGAGAGAGGAGTCCCCGCACTATGTCCTTGCGAAACTCGGGCAAATGCGGGGCAGGCGAACCTCCATGGGAGTACCTTCACGGCCCATTTCTGCACCAGAAGTTTCGTTTCGGGGCGGGTCGCTTGGGACCAAGAACTGTGGGCGACCCGCACAGGCGTTGCCGCCGGTCGGAGTTGAACCGACATGGGATTGCTCCCACATGGCCCTGAACCATGCGTGTCTGCCAATTTCACCACGGCGGCAGCTTCTATACGGGTAGACCGCAAATTCCTTGCCCCGAAACGTTCCGATGATACACAAAGAAAAGAACTTTTACAAGCGCCTGATCACCCAATTGGAACCTAAACCTTCAATCTTTCTTCGTCACCCAACTCGGCCTGGTCCGCAGATACCACGAGCTGATATCGAGATACCGATCGGTGCCGCTGACGATACGATCGGCTTTGATGCCACGCAGGTTCTTCGAGTGGACGCAAAGATAGAGATTTTGATAGAGGAAGATGGCTGGTACTTCTTCGGCCACAACGTTTTGGAAGTCGAAGTAGTCTGTCGCCCGTTCGTCGTTGCTGGTCGTCCGGCGCGCGTGTTCGAGGTCTTGATCGATTTTCTTGTTGAAAAAAATCGACAGATTGAAACCAGTCTCTTTTTGTTGGGATGAGTGCCAAAATGGGTAAGGATCGGGATCGGTGGTGAAAATCTGCCCGAACAGCAGCGCCTCGTAATTGCGCGGCCGGAGAACGTCTTTTTGGATGTGGTTGATATCGACCGCTTTGATTTCTACCTGGGCGCCGATTTGACGCCAGTCTTTGGCTAACCGATTGGCCACGGCGACGAGCGTCGGCTGATCGACGACGGTAAAGGTGAAAGTCAATTGTTGACTGCCTTTCTGGCGAATGCCGCCGTCGGTTCGTTTCCAGCCGTTGTCTTCGAGGATGCGATTGGCCGTCTCAAGGTCAAAGTCATAGCGCTTGAGGTATGGGTTATACCCAAGGTAGCCGGGCAGGATCGGACCGACAATCGGACGGCCGGTGCCGTCGAGCACGTCAGTGACCAGGGCCGAGCGATCGGTGGCGTAGGCCAGGGCCAAGCGTGCCTCCTTGGCTTTCAGCGCGCCGTTAGTTTTTTGGTTGATGAAGACGGCGGTCAGCTGGGACAGGCCGAACGGCTTGATGGTCCCCACCCGCCTGACGTCGTCAAGGTCTTCGAGACGGATGCCACCCAGGGCGTCTACGGCGTGCATCTTCAATCCCTCGAGAGCAGCTTCGTAATCGGGGAAGAACTTGATGACCATGCGGTCGAGATAAGGGGCCGGGCCATGGAAGTATTTGTTGCGGGTCAGCTGGTAACTCTTAATATTTCCGGCGCGATCTTTGGCCAAACTATGGAAGGCGAACGGGCCGTTCCCGATCGGTTTCAGGTTGAGCTCGGCCAAGGCGAAAGACTGGGGGGTGGAATCGACCCAGGCATGCTCCGGCAGCAGACCCACGGTCAGATAGGACAGGAATGGCGCTAGCGGCTCGGGTAGGCGAAAGACCACCGTCCGGCGGTCTGGCCGTTCAACTTTGACCGCCCGGAAAAGCTGGAGGTACGGGCTTTGGTACGCCGGGTCACTGAGCAGCTCAAAAGTGTAGGTGACATCGTCGGCGGTCAGCGGTTCACCGTCGGACCAGCGGAGGTTCGGTTTGAGGGTGATGGTGTATGTTTTTCCGTCCGGGCTGACATCGACCCGCTCAGCCAAGTCCGGGACCAGCTGAAAGTCGGCGTTCATAATCATCAGACCGCGGAAGGTGAGCGTCGTCAGTTCGGCGTCGACGGTATTCAACCGGGCCAGCGCCGGATTGAGGTATTGAGGCACGCCAGACAGCCCCTCGGTCAAGGTGCCGCCGGTTTGCGGGACGAGCGCGATGTGTCGGTTGAGGAAGCTACCGAGTAAGACGAGGGCGGCGATGATGGCCAGGGTACTCAACCGCCGGACCCAGGACTGTTCGCCCGGACTGAGGACTTGCCCCACGTAGCGAAGCTGCCGCGTGGTCGGGATGCGGGCGCGGGACAAACCAAATACTAGCTGATGATCCTGACGGATAGTCTCGGGATGACCGAATTGTGGGTGGCGATGGAACCACTGGTCGCCGCTAGGCAGCCGAGCGGTCAGCCATGACCAGACCCCCTGGACACTAAAGCGTCGCATTGATCAAGGCGATGCCGAAGAAGAGGGCGGCGGTAATGATGGTGGCGATGAACACCACCTTCTCTGCGCCGCGCTTGGTGCTGTAAATATTTCCTTCGCCGCCGAAAACGTTTGACAAGCCGGAGCCCTTACTCTGGAGAAGAATTAAGGCCACCAGAATAACTGACAGGACGATTTCGACGATGGGGATTGATGATCTAACCCAGTGGGGCATGGCGATAGGAGAGAGGGAAGTGAGAAGTGAAATGAGGTCGAAAATGATTCGGCCGCTGACCAGAAAAATCTGCTATCCGTAGCAAAGTACCATTGTTGGTGTTGGTTGTCAACCCAGCACCACTTTTTCACCAATGGCATTTGAGTCGTTAGTATCCGAGGGTGGATGGTTTCCATTTCCGCAGCTCACGTCGCTTCTAACGGGATGAAATCCGCCGGCCTAAGTCTTGACTGAATCTGATGGCTATGCTAGGGTGCCTTTTGTCCGTTTTTTCGTGCCTGTGAACGGATGCCGCACCTTGTCAGGCACATGGAAACCGCAGTGGGGAGGAACGCGCTATGTGTGTTCGCAAGCTGCTTCCGCTCATGGTCGTCGCGCTCGCGCTGGTGCTGGGCATCACCGCTCAGCCGGCCGGGGCCTGCGATCAGGCCAACGATCTGGCCAAGACGCAGGCCTGCGCGACGGTCAGCAACCACTCGCCGCCGGTCGTGCTGGCCGAGGCGGAGTGGACGCCGAACTTTTGCGAAAGCGGTACCGAGATCCCGATGAACGAGATCTCGTCCGGGACCATGAGCGCCGGTCCCTCCGTGCAGAGCACGGCGGGCGTCGCGAACTTCCTGGCGGTGAGCTGGTGGCGGAACACCACGAGGCACCACGTCATCTTGCCGATGCAGGGTACCTCGAGTGAATCGTCGACCCCCGTGAATTCTACGAGCGAGCCCGAGGGCTTCGACCTGCGGCGTCTGTCCGGCGTGGTGACGCTTGGGAAGGAGTTCGGCCCCGATCGGGGCCAGGCCTGGGCGGCGCTCGTCTCCGGCTAGTCCGGGGCGGCGCCAAGCATCATGCACGTAGTGCGGTGGTCTGGCCACGGGGGACAGGCTGCCCACAGCCCGGCTGGGTCAACGAGGTAACATCTCGAAGACTCGCCGGGCCTTTCTTATACGTTTTCAGGAGGGGGGGCGGAGAGGGACGACGTCCTTGCAATTCTTCCAATCCGACGTATGCTGTAGTGTATCGTCCCCGCCAACGGGCCTTTCCGCCCAACGGCTCGTTCAACGCTCTTTCTCAAGGAGATACCGCATCATGAAACGGCCAATTGCCGTTCCAATCGCCGTCGCCGGCTTGTTCCTGATCGGCTGGATGTTTCAGTTCATCGTCTGGGGAGCCAGCCCCGAGGGCGCCGACAGCGGAGGTTGGGTGGCCGTCGAGTTCGTCTGGATCGGCGACGGTTCGTCAAGCGACGGACCGCAGGTGCCGATGACCGAAGGACGGAATGTCGCCGTCGATCTCGGTCGGCGCCCCACTCCGCCGTGCTGCCAGACGGCCATCATGCAGTGGGACTGTCAGGTGGCGCTGGGTCCAGCCGAATTCAATTGGCGAGAGATCAATTCGCCAACGGCAATCATCTTCGTAGTCGGCGGTACCGACACCGAGGTGCCATCCATGCCATGGTATGGTTGCCAGGTTGATCTGTCGTCGATCATCATCCGGAGCATTGAACCAGTGCCCAGTGTATCCAGGGCTAGTACTGTAACCTTGGCATATTGAAGGGTGCTGCCCCAGGTTGGTCGGATCGGCCGCACGCCGACATCGTCGCGGCCTAAAGAAAGCCAGTCCACAGACTGGGGGAGCATACGGGTGTCGCAAGCACCGTGACCCCGTTTTTTCTTTCCTGAGACGCGGGGTTGACAAAAACACGCCAAGAGTGATAAAAGTTCGAGCGGCACCTTTCACCCGCGCACCAGATCCCGCCAACGGCGGGACGGATGCGGGGCTCCACTGAGCTCGAAATTTTTTCGGGTTCGCAATCGTCTCAATTCTCCCAACGAAAGAGAGGTCACCGATGCGCACCCATGACGTTTTGGGTGGTGAACTACAGGTTTTTCACCAGTTGGATGGCGCTGGGACCGAACGTCTCATCTTCCGACGCGGCGTACGTCGGGAGGCTGACGGTCTCGAAACCAGTTTCGCGATCTCCTACGCTTACGGTCCGGGCGAGAACGTCACCGAGTACGAGTCGATGGAGATCTGGCGGGCTGTACCTACCTCGGAGTTCATCGGCGCGAAGTACGTCGTTCGGTCGAATACCACGCAGCGTTTACGCTTGCCGTTGGTTCTCGGGGCCGATGACACCCGCGTCATGGTCAATGGCACTCTGACCACCATCGGGTACACCCATCTCGGCGGTCAAGACCAAGATCCGCGGGAGCCCTGGGCCCGGTTCATCATCGACCGGCCCGAAGACCTCGAACTGGCCTTCGGACCCGTCGACGCCAGCGACCGGCAGCCCAACGACGCGGGAACGTTCGTTGTCCTGAAGGCGGCCGAAGGGAAATCTCTCATGGCTCTGCTGACGACGACCGTCAATGGGCGGGTCGTGACTTTCACCCGGGCGGGCGAGATCACCGTCAATTTCGGGCCCGACCAGGACGGTCAACGTGGGAAGCTTCTGATCGCGTACCTGCGGAAGGTCACCTGGCGGGAAGGTGGCCGTGGGGGCATCGAGAGCGACGTCTGATCGACGCTAATCAACAGCTCCAAGCTCTTCGAGCACCCGATGCACACGTAGGGGTCACGACGATCGTGGCCCCATTTTTTGTTTGTCTGACCGTCGTCCCTTGCGAACGATGATGTTCTGCAATTTTCGCACTGAGCCGCCAGACATTTTCATTCTTGGCCGCTTGCGTCGCTCGCGGAGTTCGGATTTGGTGTGGAGTGGCGATTTGCGCATGAGGGAGTAGTATCAGAATGGGCCGATACCACTTTCAAATGTATTCTCGCAGGGTTTTCGTCAACTTCGCGCCGAGGATTTTTTCAACCTCCTGATCGCCGGCTTCGCGAATCCCTTGCAGAGTACCAAAACTTTTCAGCAACTGTTTTTTCATGATCGGCCCGAGCCCCGGAACTTCATCGAGCATGGAACGAGTGCTCTCCCCGGCGTGACGTTTCCGATAGTACCCAATGGCAAACCGATGGGCTTCGTCGCGAATGCGCTGCAAAAGATGGAGCCCGGGTGAATCAGCAGGTAGACGTAGCGGGCTGGCGCGGCGGGGGAGAAACAATTCTTCTTGTTGCTTGGCTAAGGCGACGATCGGCACATCGCGCGGCAGTTGCGTGACCGTTCGCGTGACCACGGATAGCTGGGGCTTGCCACCGTCCAGCAGAATGAGGTTGGGCTTCGTCCAGCTATCTTCGCCACGGCGGCTGAACCGCCGGCGCAAGACCTCGGCCATCATCTGAACATCATTGGGGCCGCGGACCGTTTTGATTCGGAATTTTCGATAGGCTGAATTTTTCGGCAAACCATGTTCGAAGACGACCATCGAACCGACGGCGTATCGGCCCTGGACATTGGAAATGTCATACATCTCGATCCGTTGGGGCGACTGAGGTAACTTCAGGGCAGCGGTGATTTGCCGTAAACCGAGTTCCGCTCGACGTTCATCGGATAACCAGCGCACCTGCTCGCGTTGGAAGTAATCCTGGGCGTTCTCGGTGCCCATTTGGAGCAATTTCCGTTTCAGGCCGCGGCGGGGGACCGTTACTTTCAACTGCAGCGCCCGGCCGATGGTTGAATCAACGTCGGTCGGCACATAGACGGTTGGCGGATGAACGGTCGATTGGCTGTAGTATTGTTCGAGGAAAGCCGTCGTCACCGCCTGATCGGTTTGCCGAGCGGTATGCTGAAGCATAAACTGATCGCGTTGAACGAGTTTGCCCTGTCGGACCTGGAACAAGTTGACGGCGGCCAAGCCGTCGCCGCGAGCTAAGGATATCACGTCAAAATTACCACCGCGCGGGCTGACTACGGTTTGTCGTTCAAGGACGTGATGCAGCGCTTGCCAGCGGTCGCGGTAGATGGCGGCCTGTTCAAAATCACGATGCTTGGCAGCGGCGGACATTTCCCGCTGCAGTTTTTTCAGCACATCGCCGGTATGACCCTCCAGAAAATAGATCAAGTCTTTGACCACCTTCTGGTACCGTCCTTGACTGCCAGGGCCGACGTCGTGACCGAGGCAGCGCTTGAGCTGAAAATCAAAGCATGGCACCTCCGGCGGGTTGCTGCACGTTTTGTAGGGAAACAGTCTTTTTAATAGACGCATCGTCCGTCGCACGGCCAGCCCTGACGTATACGGACCGAAGTACCGGCTGCCATCAAGCGTCACCCGGCGGACGGTGGTGACGGAAGGGAACCGCTCGCCGAGGCTGATTTTGATGTACTGAAAGTACTTATCGTCTTTCAGCAGCACATTGTACTTCGGACGGTACTTTTTGATGAACGTCGATTCCAGGAGCAACGCTTCCGTTTCCGAGCGGACGATGATGTATTCCAGCCGCCGGATTTCTTTGATCATAATTTGTTTGGCTGGCGCCAGCTGGATGGACGAATGGAAATAGGAACTCACGCGATCGCGTAGCGAGTTCGCTTTGCCGACGTAAATCACCTCGTCGTCTGCCGCACGAAATAGATAGACGCCGGGCCGGCGTGGGAGATGACGTGATTGGGTTGACAGATCAGGCACGGCTCCATTATACCACTGCCCTTGACAGATTCCTCGGGCCGTGCTATGCTGCAGTGTCCTTTTTGGACGACCGCACCTTGTCATCTCCTTCGGTTCATGGCAGGCCCTCGCTTGCCTGAAATATAGGCTGCTAGTTTTCGCGTTCCACTCGTAACACGCCATCCGCCCGAGACTCCTCGGGGGAATTGGAGGTCACTGTGGCTGCTGCCCGTGGAAGTAAACTGTTTCTGATGCCCAAGTCGCCGAAGTTCGACCCGATCGCCGCTCTGTACTGTGCGGTGTCGCTCGGTCGCCGTGAGCGCCTCGAGAACGTCACCGTTCTTTTCGACGGTGAGGAACCGGATGCTTCACTCGCCCACGAAATGCCGGTGGACCTCGACGCCAGGCTCCGTCGGACCGAAACCGGCCACGGGTCGGCCGTCGAACGGGTAGTCCAGATGTACCAGCTCGATGAGGTGATGGGCACAAAACGGTTGGTCGTCCTGGCCAACCGGAACAACGAAACCGGCTACCTCAAAGAGCGCTTCCGCGACTCCCTGGTCAACCTGATGTTCCTGGCGCCCAGCGTGGCGCACAGCGTCTCTCGTCGCGAGCACCTGCTGGAATGCATCCGCATGGCCTGGCCGGTGTTCGATCTGTACTTCCAGGCGGGCCAACGCGCGTTCCACGGCAAGCGGTGGCGGGAATTCTGCGACATCCCCAACCCGTTCTGCCTGGCCGGCTACGACGCGATGGTCGAGTTCCTCCGCCCGGACGAGCGTGGCCGCTACATCCAGCACCGGCTGGTGCTGGTCCAGTGGTTCGAGCGGGTTCGGGGACGTGAGGCCCAGGCGGCCAAGCGGGCGGTCGAAGCCAGGTACACGGAATTCCTGGTTTCAACCGTCAGCGGCGGAACGGTCGTCGGGCGCCTGGTCGAGTCGGACGACGAAACCATGGCCGGGCAGTACTTCCGGTCGCACCCGGGCGTGGAAGTGGTTCTCGTCCGGAAATCGACCGGCCACGCCGGCATCTTCGTCCGCGGCGTCCAAGATCTGCGCCCGCTGCACGAGGCCCTCCAACGGCGGGATGCCGACCGGTGGGACTTCGTTCAGAAGCCCGGCAAGTCGCCGATGCTGCTGAACGGGTCACGGACGAGGCATACTCATCCGTCGCGGCTCGGCCCGAGCGAGCTGATCACCACCGTCCAGGCCCATCTCCGATTCCGGCTTCGCCAGAAGCCTGACGCGGAGCAGGCCGCAAGCTAGCTTCAAACCGAAGGAGATGCACCCCGGCCCCGCGTGCTCGCGCACTCGGGGCCCCTTCGTTTTTACGAATCGCGGCGTTTCTGACATACTGATTCTATGCCGCTTGCCATTCACACTGTGGCCATGTATCCCCGTCCTCACCCGGACAATATTGTGGCTTTGTGGCTGCTGCGGGAGTTTGGCGAGCCATTATTCCCCGGCATCGGGCAGGCCAAGATCGTTTTTTGGAATCAGCTGCCGGACGGCAGGACCGCCGACCAACTGGAACAAGAGGGTGTGTTGTTAATCGATCTTGGGGGCGGGCGCTTCGACCACCACCACGACGAACATATTAGTGATAAGCAAACCTGCGCCACGACGCTGGTAGCTAAGTTTCTTGGTGTCGACCAGCGGCCAGAGTTGAAGAAGTTGCTCGAATACGTCCGACGCGATGACCTCGAAGGACGCGGCATTGTGTCAAAAGACCCGATCGATCGCGCTTTTGGTCTATCGGCCATCGTCATGAATCTCAACCGGGCCTATCCGGATCACCCCGAGTACGTCATCGATATGGTGACGAGAATAGTCATTGCCCACTACCACGAGGAGTACCGGCGTAAAGTGCTCATGCCCAAGGAGTGGGTCGAACTCCAGCGGACAAACAAAGCCCAACGTTTCGAGCTCACCGCCGCCGGCGAGACGCTCCAGGTGGTGATGGTCGAGACCGACTCCAAGGCCATGGTTGGGTTCCTGCGAGCTGTAGGCGACGTTAAGGCTGACGTGGTTGTTCAACGATTGTCCACCGGCCACACAAACATCGTCACCCGGCAAGCCGCGCCGCGCCTCGATTTGCGGCCGACCATTGCCGCCATTCGTCTGGCCGAGGCGGAAAAGAAGGGTTTCAACCTTAGTCAGGCGAGCCGAGAGCAATTGGAGAAACCGCGGCGTCTCGAGGGTGTTGAGGAATGGTACTTCGACACCGCCGCGAACACGTTGCAAAACGGCGGGGTGGCAACATCCAACGTTATGCCAACCCGCCTCAGCCTGGCGGAGATTCGATCAATTCTCGAGCGAGCGCTGCCTGGCAGTTTGTCGACACGACCGGTTCAACCGAGTCCTCCGTCGGCTCCATATCTGATAAAGTTCTCCGACCTCCGGCGCCGAACGCCGCCGACCAGACGAGCTGCTCCACCGGTCGCATTGCCGCCGCTTAGTCGGCCATCATAATACCAGGGCTTCGTTATAGAGAGCTGCATGATCTCCAAGCTAGATATTGTGTTTGAAAACGAGCCCTTTCTGGAGGCAATTCCCCCGTCTCTTACGGGGTTGACCCCGCTTGACTACGTAAAGCCTTACAGGCCACGTGGTCTGCGGCCGAAAGCTTTTTGTCCAAGGATACCTTCGTTCGAGCCTGTCTCGGGGTCAGCAGTTGACTTACCTTGACACCGGCTGTATACTGTCTCCGTCTTTTTTAATTGCTGAAAAGTACAGCCAATGGGCGATCCAGGGCGGGGTAAGGGAAAGACCGGGGCCAATGGCAACGGCGGCAGTCCGGCCTTGATTCGCATCCGCGGCGCGCGGGTGCATAACCTCAAAAATATCGATGTCGACATCCCGCGGAACAAGTTAGTCGTGCTGACCGGATTGTCGGGTTCCGGAAAATCATCGTTGGCTTTTGATACCATCTACGCCGAGGGCCAGCGGCGCTACGTGGAATCGCTATCGGCCTATGCCCGGCAGTTCTTAGGGTTGATGGACAAACCGGATGTCGACCAGATTGATGGCCTGAGCCCAGCCATTTCGATCGACCAAAAATCAACCTCGCACAATCCGCGTTCGACCGTCGGCACGGTGACGGAAATTTATGACTACCTCCGGCTGCTGTTCGCCCGGGTCGGTATTCCGCACTGCCCGAAATGCGGCCGCCCGGTGACCAAACAGACCATCGATCAGATTGTTCACCAGGTACTGAAGCTGCCTTCAGGCACCAAGATCGTAATTTTGGCGCCCATCATTCGCGATCAGAAAGGCGAGCACAAGCACGTTTTTGGCGATATCCGCCAAGCCGGCTTTGTCCGGGTGCGGGTCGATGGCCGACTCTACCCACTGGAAGAAGCCGAGGACCTGACGCTCGACAAGCAGAAGAAGCACCGGATTGAGGTGGCGGTTGATCGGCTGACCATCGGCGTCGACGATCAGGAACCGGGCGAGCACGACAAAGCCCGTATTTACGAATCGTTGGAGACGGCGCTGGACCTCGGCAACGGATTGGTCATTGTCCAACAGCTCAATGTTGATGGGTCGGCGGCGGTCGATAAAGAAGATCTGCTTTTTAGCGAGCACTTCGCCTGCGCCTACGATAATCTCAGTTTGCCACCGATCGAGCCACGAACTTTTTCTTTCAACAATCCTCATGGCGCCTGCCCGACCTGCACCGGACTGGGAACGAAGTTGGAGGTCGATTCGGAGCTGGTCATCCCGAACAAGCGGCTGACGCTGGCCGAGGGCGCCATTCGGCCCTGGTCGCGAACCAGCTCGAACCAAACTTGGTACTATCGGATCCTGCAAGCGGTGGCCAAGGAACACAGTTTTTCTCTTAACGTGCCGGTGGAAAAACTGTCGCCGCCAGCACTGGAGATCGTCCTCCATGGCACGGGCGACCGGATGTACGACGTCAACAACTTCTCGGACCACGGCAAAGTGCGCGAGTTCTACACTTCGTTCGAAGGTGTCATTCCGAACCTGTTGCGGCGGTACAAGGAAACTGAATCGGATTATATGCGGGCGGAGATTGAGCGGTACATGCGCGTTTTTCCCTGCCCGACCTGCCAAGGAAAACGGCTGAAGCCGGAAGCATTGGCCGTGACCGTGGCCGAGCGGAATATTGCCGACGTCACCGCGCTCAACATCGCGGCGGCCCGAAAGTTCTTCGACGCGCTGGCCGGCCAGGGGAAAATGAACGGCATCAAACCGCTCGGCGATCGCGACCTGACCATTGCCCGACAGATCTTGAAGGAAATCCGCGATCGGCTAACTTTTCTCCATAACGTCGGCCTCGATTACTTGACCCTCGACCGCTCGGCCACCACCCTGGCTGGCGGCGAGGCGCAACGGATCCGCTTGGCCACCCAGATCGGCTCGTCGCTGGTCGGCGTCATCTACATTCTCGACGAACCGTCGATCGGGCTGCACCAACGCGACAACGACAAATTGATCGATACCTTGCTGAAACTCCGCGACTTAGGCAACACCGTCCTGGTTGTTGAGCATGACGAACAAACGATGCGCGCCGCCGATCAATTAGTCGACATCGGGCCGGGTGCGGGCGAACATGGTGGTCGGATCGTGGCTCAGGGCACGCCGCTGGAAGTCATGCGCCACCCGGCTTCATTGACCGGTCAGTACCTGGCCGGGAAACAGAGTATTCCCAGCCCAAAAAGCTACCGGCCGGGCAATGGGAAATACCTAAAAATCGTTGGCGCCGCCGAATTCAACCTGAAAGACATCACCGCCGCCATCCCCCTCGGCAAGTTCGTGGCCATCACTGGCGTTTCCGGTTCGGGCAAGTCAACGCTGATGACCGACATCCTGGCCCGGGCGCTCAACCAGCATTTTTACCACGCCAAAGATTTTCCCGGCAAACATCAACGGATCGACGGCCTCCAGCATTTGGACAAAGTCGTGGACATCGACCAGAGCCCAATCGGCCGGACGCCGCGATCGAATCCGGCCACCTACACCGGTGTCTTCACCGCCATCCGCGATCTGTTCACCCAAGTACCGGAGGCCAAGATTCGCGGCTACGGTCCAGGTCGCTTTTCCTTCAATGTCAAGGGTGGTCGGTGCGAGGCCTGCGAGGGTGACGGTGTGGTCCGAATTGAAATGCAATTCTTGCCCGACGTCTACGTCGAATGCGAAGAGTGCCACGGCCAGCGTTATAACCAGCAAGCGCTGGAGATAAAATACCGCGGCCAGAACATCGCTCAAGTCCTGAACATGACGGTCGAGGAAGCGATGCACTTTTTTACCAACGTGCCGGCCGTCCACCAAAAATTGAAAACGCTGGCCGACGTCGGCCTGGGCTACATCCACCTGGGCCAGCCAGCAACCACGCTTTCTGGTGGCGAAGCGCAACGGGTGAAATTAGCGACCGAACTGTCCCGTCGTGCGACCGGCCGAACCCTCTACATTCTCGACGAACCGACCACCGGCCTTCATGTCGACGACGTCAAGCGGCTGCTCGGGGTGATTAATCAGTTGGTTGATAAAGGCAACACCGTCCTGATCATTGAGCACAATCTTGATGTCATCAAGTCGGCCGACTGGATTATTGATCTCGGTCCGGAGGGTGGTGATGCCGGCGGTCGGGTAGTGGCGGTGGGCACGCCGCGCGAAGTAGCCAAAGTCAAATCGAGTTACACTGGTCAGTACTTAACCCATCTCTTTGCCAAGGAAAAAGAAAAAGAGCCGCGTCTAGCTTCGCACGCGGCGCGGGTCAAGGACCGGGTTCGGGCTTAGATGGAGGAGGACGGCCTTCCGAAATCGGCAGCTCGGTCCGTCGGACGTTTACCTCGGGCGGAGCTTTGATGCCGATCTTCACTCGGCCATGCTTCAAGCGGCGCCATCCCCGCCTAATCTCGAAGACCTTAACGAGCACGGACTCGCCGATTTGAATCTCCTCACCTGCCCGACGAGTGAGGACGAGGTACCCTTCCTTCGTTTCGTTCGACAAGGGACATACTCCTTCTACCCCCGCAGGGGCGCACGGGAAAGCCGCGTCACCGGTCTGGAGTGAGAGCTACCACTTCGGGGGAGAATCGATCCGACGCTACCATGAGCCTTCAGCGATGTCAAATCTTAGTGATCTAGAGCTGGCCATTGGCCGGACGTTGGCGTATTTCGATGTTTTTGATTACCCGTTAACGGTCCGGGAGTTACGGCGGTGGCTATACCCCACAAGTGGAGGTCAGGTGTCTGATGTCGGAAGTCGGAAGTGGGCGATTGAGGATGTCGAACGAGCGCTCACTGAGGAACCACTGAGGCTCATGATTGGACGTCAGGGCGATTTTGTTTTCTTGGCCGGTCGACAGGCCATCGTTGAGGTTCGCCAACAGCGGGCCAGGGAAAATGAACGCAAATGGAAACGGGCGATGACCACGGCTCGGTATCTGGAATTGGTGCCATTCGTCAAGATGGTGGCGGTGGTCAATACGCTGGCGATCAATAATGCTCGACCAGAAAGCGACATCGATGTTTTGGTTGTCACGGTGCCCGGTCATTTGTGGATGGCGCGTTTACTCGTGACCGGGATTGTATCGATGCTCGGCTATCGGCGGCATGGGCGGAAGATCACAAACCGCGTTTGTCTTAGCTTTTACATCACCACTGACACGCTCAACCTTGAATCTCTGAAGAGCATAGATCAGCCGGACACACATTTCGCTTTCTGGACCGCGCAGGCTGTGCCCCTGCTCAACATCGACGGAACGTATGAACGTTACGTCCGGGACAACGTCTGGGTGAATCAACTCCTGCCGAATGCCTGGCAGTGGAATTGGGCGGCGAGAGTCTTGCCGCCGAATCCAGGCTGGCGGTCGATCAAGAAACTGTACGAGATGTTCTTTGCCACGCCCATTGGCTGGTGGCTGGAATCTTGGGCCCGCGAGCGACAAATGAAGAAAATGGCGAAGAATGTCACCAGCAAATCGAAAGCACCGACGACGGATGTGATTATTTCTGATGAGGTGCTGAAGTTTCATGAGGAAGATCGGCGGCGGAAATACAATCAGGCGTTTGTAGAGAAACTTCGAAGTCTTGGCATCGAACCGTTCTAGTAAATAGGTGACTGCCTCGCGACCAACAAGGGCGTTGACAAACCGCGTAAAGTTATGTAATGTGTACGTATTGGTGGCTAGACAGCCGCCCATTTTTTGTATGAAGCACCAGATAACAAATCCCAAATAACAGGGCAGGTCCAATCATCGAGGCTCCAATGACCGAACGCAGATATGATCTAGAAAAACGTAGTTTTACCTTGGTCCGCGAGGTTATTCGGTTTTGTAAAGAACTGCCCAGAACGGTATCGAATATTGAATGTCATCAGCAGGTAGTTCGGTCAGCTGGTTCGGTTGGTGCGAACTATGTCGAAGCCAATGAATCGTTGGGTCAGAAAGACTTTCTGCTCCGTATCCGGATTTGCCGGAGAGAAGCAAAGAGACTGTCTATTGGTGGCAGTTGCTAACCTCAACCAATGACCCCCACTTTCAGCCTCTGGGCGGGAGACTTGTCAACGAAGCGGTCGAGTTGAAAAAGATCTTTTCGGCGATCATTCTGAAAACTGAATCCCGACAACGCCAGAGCTAGTAATCTTCGAACATTGGAGCTTCGAATTTGTACATTCCTTGGGATTTAGTATTTGGAATTTGGTATTTCGGTGATAGCGATGGCGGGCAGAGGTTCCCCCGGAAAATAACCTCCGGGGTTGACCATTAGCACTCAATAGTATAGACTGCTAGTTGACTGTGATTTCCTTGTGGAAATCCGCCTATTTCTGAACGTTTTTACTCATTAGGAACGAGAAAGCACTATGGTGAAACTCAAACCGCTAGGCGGCAAAGCCCTGGTTAAACCAATGAAAGAAGAAAAAATGACCAAGTCTGGCATTGTCCTGCCGGATACGGCCGAAAAGGATGAACTCGAACAAGGCGAGGTGATGGCCATCGGCGACGGCAAGCTGATGGACAACGGAACCCGCGTACCGATGTCGGTCAAGGTCGGTGACCGCGTCATCCTCAAGAAGTACGGCCCGGACAAGGTCAAGATCGAAGGCGAGGAATACTATATCGCCGAAGAAGACGACATCGTCGGTGTCGTGATTTAACTGTAGCTCTGAACTCTCATGGCCAAGCAAATTCTTTTCGATGAACAAGCGCGTTTGAAGCTCCGATCCGGAGTCGATAAGCTAGCGAACGCGGTCAAGGTCACGCTCGGTCCGAAAGGACGCAATGTCGTCCTGGACAAGGGCTTTGGCGCGCCGACGATTACCAACGACGGCGTGACCATCGCTAAGGAAATTGATCTGGAGGATAAATACGAGAATCTGGGAGCCGAATTGGTGAAAGAAGTAGCCACCAAAACGAATGACGTGGCCGGTGATGGCACGACTACGGCCGCGGTGTTGGCCCAAGCGATTTTTGCTGAGGGCTTGAAAGTCGTGGCCGCCGGTGCCGAACCAATGGCCATCCGCCGCGGCATCGAGAAAGGCGTGTCCGCCGTGGTCGATGACTTGAAACGGATGTCAAAGCCGGTCAAAGGCAACGAAGAAATCGCCCAGGTGGCGTCGATTGCCGCCCAAGATCCGGAGATTGGCCAAGCGATCGCCGAAGTGATGGCCAAGGTCGGCAAGGACGGCGTGGTGACGGTTGAGGAATCGCAGACGTTCGGCTTGCTGAAAGAGGTGGTTGAAGGATTGCAGTTTGACAAAGGCTACGTGTCACCGTACATGGTGACCGACCCGAACCGAATGGAAGCGGTCTACAACGAGCCGCACATCCTGATCACCGATAAGAAGATTTCCGCTTTGACCGACATCCTGCCGCTGCTGGAAAAGATCGCCCAGTCCGGCAAGAAAGAGCTGGTGGTCATCGCCGACGACGTAGACGGCGAGGCCCTGGCCACGTTTATCGTCAACAAAATCCGTGGCACCTTCAACGTGCTGGCGGTCAAAGCGCCGGGTTTTGGCGATCGACGCAAGGAGATGTTGAAAGACATTGCGGTAGTCACCGGCGGCCAGGTCATTAGCGATGAGCTTGGGCTGAAGCTGGAGAATGCCACCGTCAGCCAACTCGGTTCGGCGCGGAAAGTCATTGCCACCAAGGATAACACCACCATTGTTGACGGTAAGGGCGAGAAATCGGCCATTGACGGCCGGATCGCGGAGATTCGCAACGAATTGGAGAACACCGATTCGGAGTTCGATCGCGAGAAGCTGCAGGAGCGACTGGCGAAATTGGCTGGCGGCGTGGCGGTGATGAAAGTGGGCGCCGCGACCGAAACGGAAATGAAAGAGAAGAAGCTGCGGATTGAAGATGCGGTGCAGGCCACCAAGGCGGCCATTGAGGAAGGCATCGTGGCCGGCGGCGGGGTGGCTTTGCTGCGGGCGGCCAACTCTCTCGACCACCTGAATCTCAAGAACGAAGATGAGCAGGTGGCGGTCAAAATCCTGCGGGCGGCGCTCGAGTCGCCACTCCGCCAAATTGCGCTCAATGCCGGCAAAGAGCCATCGGTCATTGTCTCGTACGTCAAGAACGAAAAAGGTAACCACGGCTACAACGCTGCCGCCGATAACTTCGAAGACATGGTTACCGCCGGCATCGTGGATCCAACCAAGGTTACCCGAACGGCTCTTCAGAACGCGGCCTCAATTTCCGCGTTGATGATTACGACCGAAGCGGTGGTGACCGAGAAGCCGGAAGAGAAGAAGAGCTCCGCGCCCAGCGGCATGAGCGGAGGGATGGGTGAAGGAATGGGGATGGATTACTAGACCACCCCGCGAATTTCGCTGCGCTCAATTCGCCTGGTCGCGCTGTGCGCGACTGGCTCGTCGCCCCTTCTGACACTCTCAGGAGGGGCGCTTGTATGTCAGGCGATTTCGCCCGTTCATGTTTCGTAAGCCCCGCCGTCGACTGCAGTCGACGGCGGGGCAACCATGCTAGTGATATGGTATACTACAATTATGGATCAAGTTTTTGATTTGCCGCCGGCGGGGGCAATGATCGGGCGGTGGAGCGTTGATCGATATCTGAATTTTTTGGCCGTGCCGGCCCTCGGCGCGGCACTAGCGGCTCACATCTTGGTGTGGCTGGAAGTCAGCGCGAGCTTTATAGTCGCGGCCGAGGTACTCTTTTTCCTGATCATCGGTTTCCGCATGGCCGCTCATCAGGGGCAGCGGACGGAGGTGCTGACGGCCGGGGCGATGATCGGCATGGCTGTTGGTTTCGGTGCCTCGCTAGCCAAGTTCTTGCTCCAGCCCCAGCTGGTGACTTTGATCAACATCATCTCCGAGACATTATTGACGGCGCTGATTGGCAGTTTACTCGGCGTCATCGCCCTGATTGCCCGTCGACTGGCAATCCGGTAGAATAAGGATAATGGCCGCCCGCTCTCGTCCGCCACGGTTCGTCCGTTGGTTCAAAAATCTCCGCAACAAAGACGTCAAGCTCGTTGGCGGTAAGAACGCCAGCTTGGGTGAGATGTATTCGCTGCTGACGCCGCGCGGGGTGCGTATTCCCAACGGCTTTGCCGTCACCGCCGAGGCCTATTTCTATTTTCTAAAACAAGCCGGGATTCAGAAAGAAATCCGGCGCATTCTGCGCGGCCTCGACACCTCGAACCTGAAAGATTTGGCCTGGCGCGGGGCCAAGGTTCGTCAGACAATCCTGCGGGCCCAGTTGCCACCTGATCTTGAACAGGCCATCGTCACCAACTACCGCCAACTGGAACGCGAATTCGGATGGAATGTTGATGTCGCTGTCCGATCTTCAGCCACGGCCGAAGATCTGCCCGACGCTTCCTTTGCTGGCCAGCAGGAAACCTATCTCGATGTCCGCGGCGCGGCGGCGGTCGTCCAGTCGGTCAAGAAATGCTTCGCTTCGCTGTTCACGAATCGGGCCATCTCGTATCGCCACGATAAAGGGTTTGACCATTTCACCATCGGTTTGAGCGCGGCGGTTCAGAAAATGGTCCGGTCGGACAAAGCGTGTGCCGGGGTCATGTTCTCGATCGACACCGAAACCGGTTTTCGCAACGCGGTGTTGGTGACCGGCTCGTGGGGTTTGGGAGAGAATACGGTTCTTGGCCGCGTCAACCCGGACGAGTACTTCGTTTTCAAGCCGAGCTTGGCGACGAAGAAAAAGGCCATTCTGGCCCGCCAGCTGGGCGACAAACGAACCAAACTGGTCTACACCACGGACCCCAAACACCCGACGAAGAACGTGGCTGTCTCCAGGGCTGACCGGCTACGCTTCATTTTGACCGACCGCGAAGTCGAGCACCTAGCCCGCTGGGCGGTGTTGATCGAGAAGCACTACCGCCGCCCAATGGACATGGAGTGGGCCAAGGACGGCATCAGCGGGCAGCTCTATATCGTCCAAGCCCGGCCGGAAACAGTTCATGCGCTCAAGTCGGCCGACGTGCTGGAGGAATACCACTTGCCATCGCACCGGGCCAAGGTGCTGGTCACCGGTTCCGCGGTGGGCGCCAAGATCGGCGTCGGCCGAGCGCGAGTCATTCTTGATGTTAAACACATCAGCCAGTTCAAACCGGGCGAAGTGCTGGTGACGGATATGACCGATCCGGACTGGGAACCGATCATGAAAATGGCCGCGGCCATCGTCACCAACCGCGGCGGTCGGACGGCCCACGCCGCCATCATTTCTCGCGAACTCGGCATCCCGGCCATTGTCGGGACGGTCGAGGCCACGAGGAAGGTGCAAACTGGACATCAGGTGACAGCCGATTGTTCGTCCGGGTCAGTCGGCAAAGTCTACGCCGGCGCCTTGTCTTACAGAGTGGTGAAGCACAATCTCAAAGCTTTGCGCCGGACGCCCGTGAAGGTGATGATGAATGTCGGTAATCCGGAGCAGGCCTTTGCCCAAAGTTTCATTCCCAATGACGGGGTCGGCTTGGCCCGCGAGGAGTTTATTACCGCCTCGTGGATCGGTGTTCACCCCATGGCCTTGCTGCGCTATCCGAAGTTGAAAGACGACCGGGCCAAGCGACAGATCGAGCGGCTGACGCGCGGCTATGCCGACAAGCGGGACTTCTACTTAGAGAAGTTAACCTCAGGCGTGGCCATGATTGCCGCCGCTTTTTATCCGAAAGACGTCATTTTGCGTTTGTCCGACTTCAAAACGAATGAATACGCCACCCTCGTCGGCGGTCGGGAATTTGAGCCGGTCGAATCGAACCCGATGATGGGCTGGCGAGGCGCCGCCCGATACTATGCGCCGGCCTATCGCCAGGCGTTCCGGCTGGAACTCGAAGCACTGCGGCGCGTTCGCAATGAGATGGGGTTGACTAATCTCAAGATCATGATCCCCATGTGCCGGACCGTGGCGGAAGGGCGGGAGGTCTTGAGATTGCTGGCCGCGCATAGCCTGAAACGCGGCGTCAACGACCTCGAGGTATACTGCATGGTCGAGGTGCCGGCCAACGTCATCCTGATCAGGGACTTTGCCAAGATCTTCGACGGCTTTTCCATTGGTTCGAACGATCTGACCCAGTTCACCTTGGCGGTTGACCGCGACTCCGAGCTGGTCAGCCACATTTACGATGAACACAATCCGGCGGTCAAGCAGATGCTGGCCCAGGCCATCCAGGGTGCTAAAGCAGCTAAGCGCAAAATCGGAATTTGCGGCCAGGCGCCGTCCGACTACCCCGACATTGCCCAATTCCTAGTGGCCCAGGGGATTGATTCGATTTCTCTCAATCCGGACACGGTCATCAAGACGAGGTTGTTGTTGAATCGTAGTAGGAAGGTTAAAGGTTAAGGATGAAGGCGGGCCACCCGGGGATTGACGCCCGGCCCATTTTAGTCTAGCCTAGTTAGGTTTCCAGCCATAAGCTCGATCATTTCGCCATCAGGCGTCAACCTGGCTGCGGAGGAGGCCGTGGTCCAGACCTCGTACTTTTTGTTGCGGATCGTTCACGGGAAGTCCAAAGTTCGGAGGACCAATGGACATCACCGAATCTGTCTGCCCGGAACTAGGAAGCGCCCTCGACCGCCTCGAGCAGCAGCTGCTGGCCATGGGACTCGAGTCCCAGGAGGTCGAGGCGCTGCTGGCCAGGGGCAGCCCACTGCAGTTGCACATGCGTGCAACGCATCTCTTCGGCCACGGACAGGATACGCCAACGCGGCGCGCGGTTCTCGGGCGATACTGTGATCCGGCCAGGGAGTTCTTGGCCGGGTTGAGACCGGGCGACGATGGTCAAGCATGGGCCAACCAGGTCTTGGCCAAGGCCAACGCGGCGATTCTCGGGCGGCCGATGCCGACCGAAACTCCCGCCGAAATGGCGGTCGCCTAGGACGGGCGGTTCCCTCGCCGTCGGGCGGCGAACACAAGCCTCGCTTCTTGGATTCACCCCTTCCATCCCCCGGAAGGGCTTTTCTTGTCGCTATTTTTTTGGTAGGGTGGGAGCGGTTCTCAGCGCTGATGCTCGAACGGAGGCGTGCCGCGTAAAGCGCTTCGCGCCACGCGGCAGGCTAGAACTCATTTCAAAACCTCATTTCGGCTGCCAGGCCCGATTTCGGGCTCCGGCTGGCGGCCCGGGTTCAATGTATCTCCAATACATTTCACCCTCCGCCGCAGCGCCTCGCCCGCGAAACCGACCATTTCGCCCTGAAAGCAGGTTTTGAAATGAGTTCTAGAGTGGTGAATAGGCGTTCCTGCCCCGCACCAGAGCGGAGAGATCGCATGGTGGTCGAGTGCGCTCGGTTGTCGAGCTCCAAACTTATTTACAATACGGGCGAGATCCCGCCAGTGGCGGAGAGGTGGCCGAGTGGTTGAAGGCGCACGCTTGGAAAGCGTGTATACTGCAAAGTATCGCAGGTTCGAATCCTGTCCTCTCCGCCACTGGCGGGAGAAAGCGTGTAACCCGAGGTATTGAGAGTTTCCGGCGAAACCGGACCCGGCTTCGCCGGGCGAATCTCCCTCTCTCCGCTCTGGTGCGGGGCTCCCGCCTCCGCCAATAGAACAAAGTATCGTGCCACCAGATGGCCTAACAATAACGAATAGTAAGACATGAGGACGGTCTTTATTGTTCACGGGACAGAAGGGTACCCGGAAGAAAATTGGTTTCCCTGGCTTAAAGAGAGGCTTGAAGCATTAGGGCACAAAGTTTTTGTTCCCCAATTTCCTTCACTTCCCGTAGTACCAGCAAAGGTAAGTGAATGGTTCGACGTGCTAAAAGATTATGAAAAATACATCGACCACGATACAATTTTCATCGGACACAGCTTAGGCGGTATCTTCACTCTTCGAGCACTGGAGAAGATCAAGACCCCTATAAAAGCCGCTATATTTGTGGGAACGCCTATTGGGGTACGACCGATCCTTCATTATGACCGAGATAGTGCTTTTAGCGGTTTTGATTTTGATTGGGAAACTATCAAGACAAATGCAAGGCACTTTGTTGTATTTCAATCTGACGATGATCCCTATGTGTCACTCGCCAATGGCAAAGAATTATCAGAACATCTAGGGGTCGAACTATCTTTTATCGCAAATGCGGGGCATTTTAATAAGCGAGCCGGTTATCTAAAGTTTGACCAATTATTACGAAAGTTAGAACCACTGCTTGTATCAGGAAGGTTATCGGCGGTGCTTGGTTTAAGTATCGACCTGACCCACCGGCCTCAAATCGGCCCCGGGAAAAATGCACAAAAGACCCTGATCATGCTTGCGAACGTGGGGCACCTCACCCAGGTGGCCCGCCGTCTACGTCTTCGGTGACGGTCGCCAACCAACTTAGTAGGGTCAACTCATGACCAAACCATCCATCTACTTAATCATTGGCCTGGCCGTGGTGGCCGTAATTTTTAGCGGACTTTACTATATCTCTAAACAACCAAAAGCCGAGCAGAACGACCACACCACAACGCTTGTCAATTCATCCTACCAACCAGTCATCAACCCGGCTGATTTTTCGACCACCATCAACAACCGTTTCTTTACGCTGGTCCCGGGCCAAAAGTTTTCCTATCAGAACAGTGCGGCTGGGAGTAACGAACGCATCGAGACGGAAGTGACGAACGAGATCAAGACGGTCATGGACGTTGCCACGGTCGAGGTCAGAGATCGAGCTTGGGTCGATAACCAGCTGGCGGAAGATACGAGGGATTGGTATGCCCAGGCCAAGAACGGCGACGTGTGGTACTTCGGCGAAGCAGTCGACAACTATGAGAACGGGAAACTGAAAAATCATGACGGCTCTTGGGAGGTCGGTATCGATGGCGCCAAGCCGGGAATCGTGATGTTGGCCAATCCCAAGGTCGGTGACCGGTACCGTCAAGAGTACTATGCCGGGATAGCCGAGGACATGGGGGATGTTGTGGCCCTCGAACAAACAGTCCGGGTACCCTCCGGCACATTCGATCACTGTCTCCAAACACGCGATTGGAGCGTGGTGGAAAAGAGCCTGAATGAATACAAATATTACTGCCCGCAGGTTGGTTTTGTAGTTCTCGAAGAGTCAGTCAAGGGGGGCGAGGAGCAAGTCGAACTGGTCAACGTGACAACACGGTAGATCGTAAAAGCGCAGATTCCAAAATCGGTTCGGCTTGGCAAAAATATTGCCCGGCCGTATTCACTTGACAGAATTCGTGTCGGGGACCATAATAGTTTCGGAGTTTCGAAACAATGAAACCCGTCTAGTAATGCTTTTCGTCCCCGGCCACCCATTTGGCGGTGAAAGTATTTCTTCTGGCCAAGGGCAGATCACAGCACCATGAAGAATTCTCATCGCGTGAAATCCCCGCTGCCACGGCGGGCCTACGGACAAAACGCCGCCACCTATCGGCTGATGGCTCACCCGGTGCGGTTGGAGATCCTGAACTTGCTAAGTCAAGGGGATTTGACTGTGCAGGAGTTAGCGAGGATCATCGCCCGGCGAAAGGCTAACATCTCTCAACACCTCGGTTTGCTTCGCCTGGCCGGGCTGGTGACGGCGCAGCGGAGGAACGTCACGGGTTCCGTGGCCGGACCGCGTGTGGTCTATCGGATAACGGATCGACGCATCGTCGATACCTGCCGGATACTCCATCAGCTCAGGAGCAGGCACCGACTGCCGTTCTAAACCTATGTCGTGGTCAGTTATTCTCTCGATTCTCCACATCGTCGGTACCGTCCTGGGTGTCGGCGGCGCGACCATGGCCGAACTGCTGTTCCGCCAAGCCCGCCGCGACCAAGTCATTGACCCGAGCGAAGCGCCGATGCTCCGTATTTCGTACGCGGTCATGCGCTTCGGCATGGCGTTATTGGTGGTCTCCGGCTTCGGATTCTTTCTGCTGGCGCGGCTGTCCGGTCACAGCGAGTGGCTCTACGAACCGCGAATCTGGGTCAAGTTGATCTTGACCGGCATCATTCTTGGCAATGCCCTGCTCCTCCAGGTGCGGAAGATCCCGCTCTGGCTGGGCGCGGCGGTGTCGATCGTCTCATGGTACAGCGCCTTAATCCTGGGTGCCTGGCGGGGTTTGGAATGGTCCTTCTGGATGATCGTTACTGTTTACCTCTTGGTGGTCATCATGGTGGCCGCGATTTTCCGACAGTCTGAGGAACCAAGGATGAAACAGCCATGACCTCGGCCCTGACAATCTACTTGGTAATCCACGTGTTAGCTGGTTTGGCCGGCACGGCTGGATTCTATGGTGCGTGGTTCAATCTGCTTCGCGGCGCCAAGAATTTCCGCGCCCTCCGGGCCGAGAGTATGACTGGGCTGATCATGATCCTTGTTTCCTGGGTGACGGGGGCGGTGTATTACGTCACCTACTACGGTGCCACCGTTAAGCCCCTCATCAAGGCTGGGCCGTACCCGTGGGCACATGCCTTCCTGATGGAGTGGAAAGAGCACGTCTTTCTGTTCTTACCATTCCTGGCGGCGGTGGTGACGATTGCCATCTGGCGGGTCAGTCCGGGCGATCAGTTGCCGGACGGAACCCGCCGCTGGTTGGGCTGGCTGTGCGGGCTGATTGTCTTTCTCGGGGCGGCCATGGCGCTGGCTGGCACCGGCATTTCCGGAGCGGTACGATAGCGTTTATGGAACAAACCGAGAAAAAAACTTCGATCCTCGTCGCGCCCATCATGGCGGCGACGGTGGCGATCATGGTCGTCACCCTACTGACGGTGATCGGCGAACTGCAACCCGGATGGAAAGATTGGTTGAAAGGTGCGTTTACTCACCACTGGCTGGGCAAGGGCGCATTAGCTCTGGCGGCGTTCTTGGTGAGTTGGGTGCTGCTCGTTCCGACCAACCGGTTAAGTGACGAGCGTCGGGTGGAGACCGCTTGGCGGTGGCTCTTTTGGACCGGGGTCTTTGCCACCGTAGCGCTGGCGCTGTTGTTCATGATCGAGGCTCGGCGTTCGTGACGAGACCGTGTTAACTGCACAGCAACGTCAGGCGACACTCGAATTCCTGTCCAGTCACCCGGTGATGGTCATCGCCACCACTGACCGTCAGTGCATGCCCGGGGCGGCAGTTATTCTGTTTGCCGAGACGCCGGACCTGGACATCATCTTCGGCACCCATCCGACCAGAAAATATCACAATCTAAAGCAGAACCCCAAAGCCGCCCTGGCGTTCAGCAAGGGTTGGCAATCGTTGCAAATGCACGGCGCGGCGGTCGAACTGAGCGGCCCAGAGCTGGAACGGATGAAGGCTCTGTTCGTGGTCAAGCACCCCGAATATGACCGGCACGTGCTGACCGGCAGCGTCTTCTTCAAGTTCACGCCGCAGTGGATGCGCTTCATGGATAATGGGTCCGAGCCGCCGGTTCGTTGGGAGGCGAGCTACTAGGCATGTTCGGATCACTGCCCACGAACGTTATGTCGACTCGAATGCTCTGGCTGGCGCTGGGGCTTAATGTGGTCACGTCATTTCTCGGAGCGCTACTCTATCGCTCATTCTGCTTGGGCGGATTGCTATTCTGCGGTGACCGCCTGTCTAACCATTTGGGGATATTTTTTCCCATCCTGATTTCTGGACTGATTATCATCCCCATTGCCTTCGTGATCGGTCGCTGGCTGAAACGTCCGCTACTCTTTCTCCTGGTGGTCGTGCTGCTGGAAGCGATATTCAACAGTTCAGATGAATCGTTTTTCCGAGTCATGCGGATGTATCTGGTCGGCGTCTCACCGGCGCTCATCGCCGCCGTGGTGGGGTGGTTGATGGGTAGAAGCAAGAATCCAGCCCGGCCATAGCTTGACTTGGCAGGGGGCGCCTCCGGCTGTAGGTTGCGGGGAGAAGGTCGTTGCCTGGTGGGCGTTAGCATCAGAAGGACGGGATTAATCACTATGCTTTAGGCCTATGAAAGTCTTTATCGCCAGCCTGGTGGTGGGAGTGATGATCACGATGGTCCCCCAGCCGGCCCAGGCACTGGAGTCGCTAACAAAATTCCGGGCCAACGGCCAAGGAGCGGCGGCCGAATGGTTCACCGGCACGGAGGAAGATTTCACCGACACCTTCGTGGCCACCGACCAAACGAAAGACGGGACATTTGTCTTCGTTGGTCGTTGTTCCGGCAACCTCCTGACCGAGGAGGTCACCTGCATGTCCGGGGAAACAACCGTCGCCAATTCGATGTTCACGGTTGACCGGCGGCTGAATACCGCGTCGTTGGCGGCAACCACGGTCACGCTCTGGGACTTTGACTATCTGACTTCGGAGGAAGTGACGGTGGCAGTTGACTGGACGGCCACCAGTCCGCTGCAGCGGGGCCGGACAAACGTCCACTGGATGAGCGGCGAGTTCATGGAGAACTACCATGACCAGACACAGTGGCGGGATGCTTCAGCCTCCGGCACTTGGAATGAGGCCGATCTCGGTGATAGCAGCTGGGGCCAGATTATCAAGTACCGCTTGGCCGACATGATTTTGGTCCACTAACGGACCCGTCGTTAACCGCCTCGCCATCCGGCGGGGTGGTTTTGCGATCGCCGAGTTCAAACGTGGCGTTTTTGGCTAACGTTTGCTAGGGTAAGAGAGATGCCAACCCCCGTCGAAGAGATCAAACAGCGCCTGGATCCATTCGGCCAGGCTCAGGATCTCGCCGGCGCTCAATCATTCTTGCGGCGAGTCAACGACTAATCAGATGCCAACCCCAGTTGAAGAAATTAAGCAGCGGCTCGATCTCGTTGATTTCATCAACGAGCACGTACCGCTGAAGCCGGCCGGGCAGAACTGGAAAGCGCGGTGCCCGTTCCATAATGAACGGACGCCATCGTTCATGGTCTCGCGCGAGCGCGGGACGTGGCATTGTTTCGGTTGCGGCCGCGGCGGCGACATCTTTACTTTTCTCCAAGAGCTCGAAGGCCTCGAGTTTCCCGAAGCGCTGCGCGTCTTGGCCAAGCGGGCCGGCGTGACGCTCCGCGATTACGATCCAAAACTCCAGACGCAGCGGACAAAAGTACTCGACGTTCTCCGCTGGGTCAGTCGGTACTACCATCAGGTGCTGCTCCGGAGCAAGGAAGCGGCCGGCAGCCGAGACTACCTCCGTGAGCGAGGCCTGTCCGATGAGACGATCGAAGATTGGCAGCTCGGCTATGCCTCGGCCCAACCGGAGGCAACCTATCAAGCGTTACGTCAGAAGGGATTTGCCGACGACGATATTTTCCAGGCTGGGCTGACCATCAAAAAAGACCGAGGGGTCGGGTACCTTGATCGTTTCCGCGGCCGGATCATGTTCCCGATCGCCGATCCGCAAGGAACGACCATCGCCTTCAGCGGCCGGATCTACGAGCCGGCCCTCGAGCCGAATCGCGCCATCCCTCCGAAGTACATCAACTCGCCGCAAACGATCGTTTACAACAAGAGTTTGATTCTCTATGGGCTGGACAAAGCCCGGGCGGCCATCAAGAAAGCCAACCGAGCCATTATTGTCGAAGGCTATATGGACTGTTTGGCTTCTCACCAAGCCGGCGTGACCAATGTCGTGGCCACCTGCGGCACGGCCTTGACGCGCGACCAGGTCCACTACCTCAAACGCTTCACCAACGCGCTGATCTTCGCCTTTGACCAAGATCCGGCCGGGGCCCAAGCCGTGCTCCGCGGAGTTGACCAAGCTCTCCAAGCCCAG
This sequence comes from Candidatus Kerfeldbacteria bacterium, assembly GCA_016193315.1. Lineage (GTDB taxonomy): Bacteria > Patescibacteriota > Patescibacteriia > SBBC01 > CAIJZX01 > JACPSJ01. Next base: position 67,248 of record JACPSJ010000004.1, on the reverse strand, counting down.
GTCGACGTCTTCATCCTGACCGTTCCGCACGGCAAAGATCCGGACGAACTCATCCGCCGCGATCCGGCGGCTTGGGGGCAAGCGATCACCCAAGCCAAACCAGCCTTGGATTACTTTTTCAGCCAGGCGATGGATAAGCACGACCTGCGACGGGTGCAAGACAAGAAGGCGGTGGCCCGGGAGTTGTTACCGATCATTGCTAAGGTCGCCGATCCGATCGAGCAAGCGCACTATCTGCAGCGGCTGGCCGCGGCGGTCGGGGTAGAAGCAGCCGCGCTCAAACGATCGCTGTCGGCGAGTCGACCAACTCCCCGCCAATCGGCGGGGGTCACGCCAACGGCGTCGTCGGTCGATCGCTGGCGGGCCATTTCCGAACGGCTGCTGGCGCTGCTCATCCATCAGCCCCAACTCCTCAGCCAGGTGGCTGGCAGTTTGGAAACAGCCATCCTGGTCGGTGACGACCTACAGCGGCTATACAAGACGCTCGTCGTCTGGTACACTGAACACCGCTTTTCCCAGCGGGCGGAAATTGAGACCCTTGTCGTCGACCTCGATCCGGATCAGCAAGAGCGCTTTACCATCCTTTTCTTACTGGCGGACAAAGAATTCAGCGCCGCCAGCGATGCCACCAACCGCGAAGAAGATCTGTTAACCATGTTTACCGCGCTGAAGCGGCGGTGGCTATCGCAGCAGCTCTATGAGCTGGAACAAGACATCCGCCGCCTGGAAGGGCAGACGACGGGAGACCAAACGGCGATGCCGACCCTGCTCGACCGTTTCCAACAGCTGACCAGACAACTCCGTGAACTTAACTAGCGTTACCGTTGACGCCAAAAAAAACTGCGCGTAAGTCCGGCTCAGCCGGAAAATCCAAACTGGCCGCCAAGGCGAGGGGGTCAAGCAAAGCGGCAAAAAGGACCGCCAAGCTTGAAGCTGTCCGCCGACCAGAACGCCAGGCAGTGTTTCCGGCGGCCCAGGTCAAGAACCTGATCCAAAAAGGTCGGCAGCGCGGGTTCGTGACCGAGACCGAACTGCTGTATGCCTTTCCCGATCTGGAGGACTACCTGCCGGGGTACCTGAAACTCCTTGACGAGTTCGAGCAGCAGGGCGTGGCGGTGGTGGAAACTGGACCGAGCATCCTGGCGCCGCAGAAACCGGAATTCCTCGAGCCGAGCAAAGCCAAGAAACATCTGCCCCATGAAGAGCGGCATTTCGACCTCGGCGACATATCCAGCGACTCGATTCAGATGTACCTGCGCGAAATCGGTAAGGTGCCTCTCTTGACGGCTGAGGAGGAAGTGCAGCTGGCCAAACGCAAGGAAGCAGCGGACAAAGAAGCGGCCAAACGACTAGTCGAAGCCAACTTGCGATTGGTCGTCTCGATCGCCAAGAAGTTTACCGGCCGCTCGCTGTCGCTCCTCGACCTGATTCAAGAAGGCAACATCGGACTCTTCCGCGCGGTCGAGAAGTTCGATTACCGCAAGGGCTACAAGTTTTCGACCTACGCCACCTGGTGGATTCGCCAGGCCATCACCCGTGCGCTGGCCGACCAGTCGCGGACCATCCGCATCCCGGTCCACATGGTTGAGACGATCAACAAGTTCCAGCAAGTGGAAAGGCAGCTGATTCAGGACCTGGGTCGCGAACCGTTGCCGGAAGAGATTGCCGCCGAGATGGGTGAGACGGTCGACAAAATTCGTCAGATCATCAAGATTTCGCAAGACACGGTCAGTTTGGAGACGCCAGTCGGCGAGGATGACGAAGACTCAAACCTCGGCGACTTCATCGAGGACGTCAAGACTGTCACCCCGGACAAGGTGGCAGCTTCACAGTTGCTTCGCGACCACGTCCAGGCGATTATTCGTGATCTGACGCCGCGAGAACAGAAAATTCTGGAGATGCGGTTTGGGCTTCACGACGGCGTGGCGCACACCCTGGAAGAAGTTGGTCAGGAATTCGGCGTCACCCGCGAGCGGATTCGGCAGATCGAATCGAAGGCGCTGGACAAAATCAAGCAGCACGCTCACATGCCGAAGCTGAAGGATTACTAGCGACCGACAGGTTCCGCCAACCGCCATCTCCAGCCCCAAAAAACCCACTCTGATGAGCGGGCTCTTTGGTTTTATCGCTTAGTACCGATTCCGGAATCCGCCGCCTCGTTGAGGCGGGCGTTCAGCCATCGGGCGGGCGATGTTGACGGTCAATCGTCGTCCATCGAGCTCCTGGCCATTGAACATTTCAATGGCCTTGTTCGCCTCGGCCTCGGTCGACATTTCGACGAAGCCAAAGCCGCGCGACCGACCGCTCATCTTATCGGTAATGATGGTCGCCGAGACGACGGATCCAGCCTGGGAGAACGTTTGCTGCAACGACTCCTGGGTGGTGTCGTAGGACAGACCGCCAACGTAGAGTTTGCTTGCCATGTACTGCTTACGAGTCACTTACTAAGAGCTGTACTCGACCACGCTTACCGGCCTGAACCTACGAGAGGAAGACTCGTTAGCTGTACAGCAGAATCGAGTATACCATATCTGTTTTGGGAGGCAACTGGATCGGCCAGGGTCTGGACGGGCGACAGAAAAGAGTCTATACTGCCGGCGTTCTCATCTGTTTTCTGGGCTTGGACCACCCAGCTCCGGGGTAGCTCAACGGTAGAGCAGTGGACTGTTAATCCATTGGCTGCGAGTTCGAATCTCGCCCCCGGAGCTGGGTGGGCTTAGGCTTCTGGGTAGCGAAATGGGTTCGCGCGGCAGCTGCAAGCTAGCACGTGAACTGCTTCACGTGCGGCCGCGCGAACGGGTGACGCGATGCTCCGCAGGAGCCGCGGCGCCCAGGGAGAGCAATCGGCTGTTAACCGATTGGTTGCGAGTTCGAATCTCGCCCTCGGAGCTGGCGGGATTAAGGCGATGGTTGTCTCCCGAACCATCCTTCGCTATGCTCAGGATAAACTTGGGTTCGGGCGAGAATTCTCCGGCCCCAAAAAGAAAATAGTAATACTGGCGGGATGCCGCTACGGCGGGAGAATCCGACCTCCGGAGCCACGAGATCCCTGCCCAAAATCATTTCGTTGTAGTGCGGGGCAGGTCGACCTTCGAAAGGGAGACTAGGAAATTTTGAATTGATTTTTGGATCAAGAAGTGCTATACTTCCGAAAAGTCGGACAGTAATGAAAAGTAAAGTGGCAGAAACAAGACAAAAAATACATATCTGGACCGTCGCCCCGGTCGCATTACTCATTTTTGGGGCCGGTATCCTGGCGGCAGGCGGTTTTTTAGTTTGGAAAAATATCTTTGTGACCGAGAAACAAACCTTGTCCACCTTCCAATCGTTGACCACTGAACTTCTCAAACTGAATGAAGAATATAAGAAAGCGACGGCCTCGGCCAAACCAGGAAAACTCAATCAGTTGCGCTTGCTGGCCGAGCGGAGAAAAAACGCTGCACTGTCGTTAGTCAAGCACGATCCAACATCGTTTTTACGCACAAGTTTAAACGACAGCCAACAACGATCTTTACCGGCGGCCGTTCAGTCGTTCGTTGAAAAGAAGAGGACGGTCAGGGGGCAGTTTGGGATTGGGCATACTGATAACTTTCGCCTCGGGGTGGCGACGTACTTTTACGCTGTGAAAGCAGAGGGCCATGAAGATTCGTTTAGAATTTATTTTGCTGGGCCGATACCAAACATCCAGCCGGGCACCGTGGTTGAAGTCACTGGCCTGCAACTTGACGACACCATGACACTGCCGGTGGGGAATACCGAGTCGCCGTCGACACAGGGTTCGCTTGGCCTCCAGGTGATTGGTGAACCTATTCAGTCGCTGGCGGCAGTCGGTACCAAGCGGGTCGCGGTCTTGATGTTTACGTATCCGGGTCGTGGACAACCAGTATCCACTAGCCAGATGAATGGCTACATGTTCACCAATAGTAATTCTGTAAAACAATACTATCTCGACGCTTCCAACGGTCAACTGACCCTGACGGGGGAGGTCTATGGTTACTACACGACCACCTTCAACACAACCAATTGTTCATACGGTCCTCTTGACGCGCCCGGAGTAGACCTCAATAGCTATGACAAAGTCGTTTATTACACGCCCATGCCCTCGGGATGCTATTCTGGAGTCGGTGGGGCAACATTGATCAATGCCAAGAACATCCGTATTTATGACCTCTGGAGTGGTCAGGAAGTACTAGTTCTCGGCCACGAACTGGGACACGCATTTGGCGTCAATCACTCAGGCAGCATTACCTGTCGTGACGGTTCGGGCAACAAACAACCGATTGGCGGCACCTGTACCACGAGCGAATACGGAGATTCACTGGAGGTGATGGGCAATTCTAATCCCGGTCTGATGCACGCCTACCATCGCGATCAGCTGAGTTGGTTTCAGGCTTCACATACTCAGGATGTTGGTTCGAATAACGATTGCCCAGCTGTCCAACCATGCACTATCGAACCGTTAGGAGCCCCCGGGACCGGTCTCAAGACATTGCGTATCCCTCGGAACGTCAATAGTGGCGGACAGATTACCTACTACCATCTTGAGTACCGCCAACCGTTCCCCCCGTTCGACAATTACGCCCCCACCGATCCAAACGTGAATGGGGTACAAATTCGTTTGTCTAATTATATGGCCACCACACCGCCCAACCTTTCCAATCTGATCGATGCGGACGTCGCTGTATCTGGAAATATCGCGCTCGGGTCAAGTCAAACGTTTACCGATGCGGACAATGGCATCGCCATCACCACCCAGTCCGTAACGACATCGAATGCTCAGGTCAACGTGGCCTTGTCGAACTGTACTCATCGAGCACCCCGAATCTTCAAAAAGTATTCGTTTCAAGCGATCCCTACGACGGGAGGTACGGTCGGGTTCCGGATGCTCAATGCTGACTCCCTAGCCTGCGACCCGGCAAAATTCACCATCACCCCGACGATGCCGAGCGGCTGGTCAGTTTCGCCGGAGAAACTGACTGTTTCGGTACCAGCCCTAACGCAACAGAACGTCGCTTTCACAGTCATCACACCATCCGATATCGCCACTGGCTTCTACAGTTTTTCAGTCGGTGTGGCCAACGCCGAAGACACAACATTGCAAGGATCTGTCGTCCAAATCATCGACGTCGACGGGGCATATGACGCCAGCCATAACCCAGCGGTGACCATCGCTTCTCCGGTCGCGGGGCAAACGGTCGGTACGCCAAGCACGGTTACCATTTCAACCAGCGCGACGGCCCCCATCCCGACTCTCCAATCACTTGATGTCTATGTCGATGGAGCCCCCCTGCAAACCTGCTTGGCTGACACGTGCACGGCCAGCTGGCGGGTGCCACGCGTCCTCGGTCCTCACATTATTGCAGTCATGGCGAATACCACTGGTGGATACGTCGGGACTGCGGCGGTGAACGTTCGATCAGGGCGAATAACATTGCCCGAGTAAGTGCCAATCTGAAGCGACTATTCAGGGTTACAGCCGATGTAGGTGAGGTAGAAAACTGTTTTTTTTGTTAACCTCAGTTCTTATTTTGCCATCAGTTGTTCATCATTATTTTGATGTGATTAATCGATGGGCGGATTAGGTTGAGCCAAGCGTCGCACAGACTGTGCAGAAGCGAGGGTCTAATTTTTAGCGGGAGTTCCACACCTGTAAAGGCGTGGAGATTCATTTTTTAAGCCAAGTGGTATACTTAATTACCAAACGGCAATCAGGAATAACTCATTAATTGATGCATCTCGATAAAAAAATAACCTACATCGCATTCGCCGCTGGAGTGGCGATCGCCATCCTTGTTCTGGCTATCCCAAGCTGGCGGTCTGCACTTCTGGCTATCGCCGGAGTCGGATACCTTGCACCGTTCATGGCTGGGACGATGTATGCAAATGTGGTTACGTCGCCACTCTCGGCCGTGATGTTTTTTGAATTGCCAGTCTCCGTCAATCCGATCGGGGCGGCAATTCTGGGTGGCATTGGTTCGGCCTCGTATGACCTGATCATTTACCGTCTACTTGGCCGCGCCTCGCATGTTTCCATTGTGGAGCACTTCACCGCCTGGTTGAATCACAACCGCTACCGGACCTGGGCGTCGGTGATCCTGGGCGGCATCGTGATTGCCTCGCCGCTGCCGGATGAACTCGGCATTGCCATGATTGGTTTTTCAAAGATGTCAACGAGGTGGTTCCTCCTCTTGTCATTTGCTCTCAACACCGCCGGCATTCTGGCGATTACGTTGATTGGGCGGAGCATTCATCAATAGTGGCGCCAGGGCGCAAGCGACAGCGGATGCTCAATGCGTGGCAAACATGCTACAATCGGACTATGAAACAAACAGTAATTACGACCATATGAACACGATGGGCACGAGCACACCTGCTGAATTGCGGTTTCACTCCTTACGGGCCTGGAACTGGTCAATGGCCGCCCTGCACTTTATTCAAGGCGTGGTTATGGTAGCAATCAGCAATGATTCGTCTTTACCCGTGGTCACGTCGTACCTGCGGATTGATCCGACGAATCCGACGTTTGGCATCGCCCCAACGCCGGAACATTGGTTTGACCTGCGCATTGGACCGGCCGTCGCGGTCTTTCTTTTTCTCTCAGCCCTCGCTCATTTCCTGTTAGCCGGACCACTCCGCCATTGGTATGAAGCGAATCTTGCCAAAGGCATGAACAAGCTGCGCTGGATTGAATACATGCTGTCTTCGTCGGTCATGATCTGGATCATCGCGATGCTCTGCGGCGTCTATGATTTCTGGTTGCTGACCGCCCTGTTCTCGCTCAATGCGATCATGAATCTGATGGGACTGGTCATGGAGGTGCACAATCAGTCCACAACGAAAACGAGCTGGCTGGCATATTGGATTGGCGTCTTTGCGGGTGCAATACCGTGGTTGGTGATTTTTACATACTTCGGGAAGGCCATCAGCAGCGCGGGCGTAAATGTTCCAGGATTCGTCTATGCCATTGTCTTTACGATCTTTGCCACCTTTTCTATCTTTGCGCTGAACATGGTCTTGCAGTATAAAAAAGTTGGTCCGTGGCGGGATTATCTCTACGGGGAACGGGCATATATGATCTTGAGTCTGGTAGCTAAGTCTCTGCTGGCCTGGGAGATATTCAGCGGGACGCTCAGGCCGAGTTAAGAGTTGTCCACCCGAGTAAAATTGTTTAAAGTGCTTGGGTTTTGAGACACAAGACAGACCCCTTAGGTAGTGTCTCATTTGTCTCAATTCCTCCTGAAAATCGCTAAAGTCTCACAAAACCCTTCAAAGGGTTGGTTCTAGACCGGAGTGGCGAGCCACGAGCGCTTTGCTTGATGTGCGTTCCCGAACTGGGGCGGGATTAAGGCAATGGTTGTCGGTTCTCCCGCCCCTATGAATCTAGGGTGAGGCAGGCGGGACCCCGCCATCGAGGCGGGAGAGTCCGACCCTGGGAGCCACCAGCGTTTTTGGTATTGATGGAGACTGTCCGAAAATGGTGCGGGGTTGGTCGTCCCGCCGTCGTGACGTTAGTTTGCTGACCGCTGACCCCGTTAGTGGCGAAAGCTGATACCAGAAAAACGGATGATGTATCCAGTATCCTGAATCATCCCTTCCGAGAACGCAAACCAGTCTCGTCTCTAAACGGGGCTGACTTGATTTTTCCCTTTCTTTTTGAGACAATGCAGTTGAAATTATGGCCGCATTGAATCCCGTGACCAGAAAAAAGTTCCCTATCCGGAAGTTCATTCTTGTCGCGTTCATTGTTCTGGTAGTTTTTTCGAACGCGATCTCGATGGTGACTGACTGGTGGTGGTTCTCCGAAGTCGGGTATACCCAGATTTTTATTAAATCCCTGGTCGCAAAAATATTGCTGACGGCGGGCGTAGCAGTCGTGGCCGCCGTTTGGCTGCTCGTCAATTTTTCTTTGGCGATGGGCTCAGCCATTCCGTGGACCATCACCATGCCCGCGGCGTTGTTCGGCAAGCTAGTAAACCTAGATCATCGCGTGGTCAGAAAGTTCATGGCGGTCGTCGGTGCCGCGATCGCGCTCATTTTTGGTCTGGTGGCCGCCGGGAACTGGCAGGCGGTGCTTAATTATTTCGCGCAGACCGATTTTGGGGCAGCCGATCCGGTCTTCAATAAGGATATCAGCTTTTATATATTCACATTGCCCATCTGGCAGTTGGGGCTAGGTCTGATCAAGGCGCTGATTGTGCTGACCACGATTGGCTGCGTCGTGATCTACGTCTCGCGGGGCATGCTGAACTTCCGGGGGCTGCGAGCGCTCAAACAATTAAAGCCGGAGGAGCGGGCGAAAACCCATCTCGGTGTCTTGCTAGCATTATTCATGATAACGGTCGCCGCTGGAGCGTATTTGTCGCTCTTTCGGTTAGTCATGAATCAAACCGGCCCGGTGGCCGGAGCTGTGTTCACGGACGTGACGGTTCGAATACCGATGCTGTGGGCATCGGTCACAACCGCCGTCCTGGCGGCAGTCGCGGCTGCGGTCTGGGCGGCGCGGGGAAAGGCGACACCGCTGATCGCGGCCATCGGATTGTACCTGGTCGTCGGTATCGCCTCTGCGCTGGTCCCGCTGGCGGTCCAAAAACTTATGGTCGACCCGAATGAGCTGGTCAAGGAAACCCCTTACATTAAGCGGAATATTGCTGCCACGCGTCGGGCATATGCCCTAGACGCAATCGAAGAGCGGGATATTTCGGGAGACAAGCCGATCATCGCGGCGGATATCTTGGCGAACGATCTGACGATCAAGAACGTCCGTCTCTGGGATCGGCAGCCGCTGCTCTCAACCTTTTCGCAGATTCAGGAAATTCGAACCTACTACGAATTCACCGAGGTCGATAATGACCGTTACGTGATTGACGGGAAGATCCGCCAAATCATGCTATCGCCGCGCGAGTTGGCGTCGGACAGCTTGCCGAACAAGAATTGGATCAACGAACGGCTAACCTTCACGCACGGGTACGGCGTGGCGGCCGGTCCGGTCAATCAGGTCACGCCGGAAGGATTGCCCGTCTTGTTCGTCAAGGATGTACCGCCCAAATCGGACGTCAAAGAGCTGGAGGTGACGCGCCCGGAGATCTACTACGGCGCGTTGGCGAACGACTACGTCATCGCGAAAACGAAATCGCGCGAGTTCGATTACCCCAGGGGTGAGGAAAACGTCTACGCGACCTACGCTGGCAAGGGCGGCGTCGAGATCAACTCCTTCCTCAAGCGGGCGATGTTCGCGCTGCGATTTCAATCGCTGAAGCTCCTCTTGTCTAATGATGTGACCAGCGCCAGTCGCATTCTTTACTACCGCACGATTCGGGAGCGGGTGGCGAAGATCGCGCCGTTCCTGATCTTTGACCAAGATCCGTACATCGTCATTTCTAACGGCCAGGTGTACTGGATTGCCGACGCCTACACGACGAGCAATCGCTACCCGTATGCCCAGCCGTCGCTGTTGAACGGACGGAGCGTCAATTACATCCGGAACTCCGTCAAGGTGGTGGTCGACGCCTACCACGGCAGCGTAACGTTCTACCAGGCGGACGCCCAAGATCCCATCTTGACTACCTACGCCAAGATCTACCCCCACGCCTTCCGCCCGCTGGCCGAGATGCCGGTGGGATTGGTGCCGCACCTGCGCTATCCGGAAGACATCTTTACTTTACAGACGGCGATGTACTCGACCTACCAGATGGACGATCCGCAGGTGTTCTACAACAAAGAAGACCAGTGGGATATTCCGGCTATTCCGTCGGAAGGTGAAGGAACGTCGGCCAGTTCCGTGGCTGGCATGTCGCCCCGGCATATTATTATGAAATTGCCCGGCGAGAAACAGGAAGAATTCATCTTGATGCTTCCATTCACACCGCGGGGCAAAGACAACCTGTCCGCCTGGATGGTTGCCCGTAGCGACGGCGCCAACTACGGCAAAGTGATGATCTACCGTTTTCCAAAAGACAAGCTGGTGTTCGGGCCGAAACAGGTTATTGGTCGCATCAACCAAGATCCGGACATTAGCCGACAGATTTCACTCTGGGACCAAGGCGGATCACAGGTCATCCAAGGACCGCTGCTCGTCATCCCCATCGAGGAATCCCTGCTGTATGTCCGGCCGCTCTACCTGAAAGCCGAAGCCGGAAAAATTCCTGAGTTGAAACGGGTGATTGTTGCGTATGAAAACAGAATCGCCATGGAGGAAACACTAGAAATGGGCTTGGCAAAACTGTTCGGAGCGGTCGCCAAGCCGGAGGATCAAAAAAGACCGGCGGCCGTCGCGCCGTCGGTACCGACCCAAGATCTTCAAGAGCTGACGAAAAGGGCGAGCGAAGTCTATGAAGAAGCGCTGCGCGCGCAACGGGAAGGAAACTGGGCGGCCTACGGCGAAGCCATCAAGCGCTTAGGGGAGATTTTGAAACGGTAACTGGACACGAGTCTGTTCTGGTGGGGGGTGGGTCCCACAGTTACGGGGACCCCACTTCGAGCTGCCTCAAGGTCAGCAGAAAAGCCAGTCCTAAGCCAAGAAAGACAAGACACCCGATTTATTCGCGAATCTTGTCAGTGCAAGTGGCCTGGGAGTAGGATTCGAACTAGGGCCGTGCTACTTGTTTTTGGGTACCTATTTAAATCTTTTTCCGATTCCTACGTTCAACCAAGGCATCGACGTGTTTTAACAACACATCCTTCTTGTGAACTTTTAGTACTTTTCTCAACCCATCGCTCGCAAGATCCCAAATCTTTGATCGGTCTGGATCATCACGAAGCGTCTTTGGGGCTAGGACCATGACTTTATTTGGTATCGCGTCGTGCGACGCTCTGACTTTAAGCAGAATGCGAAATGACTGTTCAGTTAGATTCTTCACGAAGTACTCCCACCATGCGACCAATAATACAATCGCGCTCTTGTGTCACACGGAGAAAAGCTCATTGCGCCAGCCTGGCCATACATCACTAGAACCCATCCTAAAAATCGCTTTCGAGCCGCCGCGCCGGAATGGATTTTTAGGATGGGTTCTAATACCTAGCCGGCTCAGGACGGGTTCGGCGGGATGAACTCCGGCCTGCCCGCTAGGGCTCCCGCCTGACTTCGCAATGACGAAGTCATTACTGGCATGTCGCCCCAGGCGAAGGCAGGCGGGCCGTCCCCGGCACCACAAGGGCGCGCGGGCCACGCTATTTCGCTCCCTGATCCTTCAACCACGCTGCCGGATCCCACCAGACCGACAACTGACTTTGCTGGCTGACATAGCCGCGGAAGTTGATGGTCGCGTCCTTGATCAGCCCGAAGTGCAGATGTTTGCGTTCGCCGTCGGTTTCCGAACCGAATCCGGTCCCAAGAACGGCGATCTGCTGGCCGGCTTTGACTGCTTGATTGACCGCCACGCTGATCGATGAAATCCGGACATGACCGTAAAGCGCAGTCAAGGTTTGACCTTCAACCTCATGCCGAATCATGACCACGCCGCCATAGCCGTTGACGGGGCCGGCGAAAACAACGGTGCCGGAGGCCACGGAGTAGATTGGTAGATCGACGCTTTGTTCGTCAGGTGTCGTTTCAGCATCAGCGCCGGTGTGATAACCAGTGAACCGCTCCGGCTGGACCGGCGAATTTTTCGGCGTGATGTAGACCCCGAATGGTTTCTTGGTAATGCGGTTGAAGAAACCGCGGATCGGAACAACGATTGTTGGTTTCTCAGCTTCCTGCACTGTATTCATGTTGCGGTTTGCATTTGATCGAGCCGAATTGGTGGGTGGGGCGTTGTGGTTGGTGGCAGCAGGGGTTGATGAATTGACGACACGGTTGGTATTCAATAAAGGACGGTTCTGATTGGCTATTCGCGGCCTGGCGTATTGCCAGATGACGACGGTCGCGGTAACGACGGCCACTAGGCCAACTAGGGCGGTCGTTGTTTTGACTCTCATTAATCCACTATAACATGCCGCTTGGCTCTGTCTGGTGGAAGTTGACCAATGGCGACTGCGATGCACTTCAGGCTTGACATTCACCGTGGCTGAGGGTTAGGCTGGAGCGCTGTACCTCAAGCGAGTGTGCATCTTCAGAACCGGACCTTCGGCAAGGAGGTGAAATCTTGCATGTCCTTTTCAAGCACGGGCAGCCCGGCCATGGGGTTCGGGTAATCTGCAACGCCGTCGTTGACCACATCCAAGTTGGCGTCGGCATCAACCGGCGGACTCGGGCGCCATATCCAGCGATCGACTTGACCTATGCCAGCGATGTCCTGCCGACGATGCTGGCGGTGGCTGGGGAGATGGAGCAGCGCCGCCATTTTCCAGAGGTATACATTGACCTGACCGGGGACGAGACGGACGTCGTGGTTTTGTTTCAGCTGAAGCCGGTAGCAATCGATCTCCTGGCCACCATGGTGCCGGCAATGATTGGCCGGCATTTGGCCAACCGCATCAGGGACGAGACGATCGAGTTCGTCACCTTGGCCGAAGCCTCCTTCCGGCCGTCAGACCTCGAGCCGTTCTTCAGACTGTACGGTGAGCAAAGCTCGTATCGACTCCATCTGGTCGGCAATGTCGCCGGGGTCGTCGGGGTGCACTGGGGCGCCCAACTCGCGTCTTTCATAACCGGCCAGCCGGCACCCGACGAACTGACCGAGGGCGAGCCGCGATTGGGTGGTGATACCAACGGGTGATCTGCGGATCACTCTTTTTTGATTCTCGATTTGTATAGAGCAAGCCCTAGTTGCGGTCCTCCGTGGTTTCCCATAGGCTATCATTATAGATGACTGAAAAACAATCAAACCAGCGGTCAGTCATGATCACACTTGGCAGTTGGCTCTTGCCATTGGCAGCCATTTTCTTGCTATGGCTGCCAGGCCAGATGTTTTTTAGCCTCCGCGGCGGGGCGTCATTCTTATCCGGAGCCGACGCGAAGACCTGGTCGAAATTGATGTTTCCATTGTTCGGCCTGTACGCCTTTACCTTGCTCTGGATGCAGTTGATGATCGGTTCGCTGATGCCCCACCTGCGGCGAATTTACACCGGTATTGAGCGCTACCATCGCTGGCAAGGCATCTTCGTTTTGCTATTCGCCACCACTCACCCCGCGCTGTTATTTGTAGGCGTGGGCATCCAAAGTTATTTACGACGGGATTTCGTGGCCCCGGAAAACGTCAAGTACATCTGGCTGGGGTATACGGCTCTGGCGTTGTTGTACATGACGGTCGGCGCGGCGCTGCTGCGAAAATTGGTGTCCGTCAAGCGGTGGTGGCGGAGGGTCCACGTTCTCAATTACCTAGTTTTTGCTCTCGTTTGGCTGCACTCATGGAACATCGGCAGCGATGTTCAAGGCACGAATTTGCGGTGGTTGTGGTTGGTGTTCGGAGTATCGGCGATCGTCGCGACCTTCCTGCGTCTGACCGGAGCCCGCCAACGAGCTGAGCGCGTGGTTGAACCGTCGATTCCTCAACCCGTGACTGAGCCGCCTGTGCCGATCCACCAAACCAGCGCCGCAAGTAGTGAAGCGGGCTTTGTTCGCGTGGCCGCACTTGATCAACTGGCCGACGGGAAACCGTTTTGCGCGACGGTCAACGGCAAACAGCTAGCTCTGTTTCGGCTCGGGAACGAAGTCTTTGCGCTCGATAACCGTTGTAACCACGCCGCAGGCCCCCTATGTGAAGGATTTGTAGAAGGCAGCGTCGTTGAGTGCCCGCTGCACGGATCACGATTCAACGTCCAGACTGGAGCCGTGCTGCGCGGCCCCGCGCTCGATCCGCAACCAGTCTATCAAGTCCGCGTCCAAGGCCAGAGCGTCGAAGTCAAAACATGAGTCGTCATAACGTCGGCTGGCTCGGTTTCGCGATCGGCGTCGTCGGGGCAGCTTTGATTATCAGCGTACCCCCGCTCCGGGAGCTGGTGACCGACGTCGAACGATCCGGGTACGTAGCTGCATTTGTTAGCGGCATTTTGTATGGATTAAGTCTGACCTCGCCGCTCGCGTCCGTGATTTTTGCTCAATTACCAGAATCACTCAATCCTTTGGCAGTGACATTGATCGGTGGGATGGGGGCCGCTTTGTATGACCTGCTGGCCTTTACCGTTTTCCGCCAGAGCATCCATTGGCACTTCATCCAGGCCCTGGTTGAACGGATGCCACATCGAGAGCACCTGCCGCGCTGGATGCGCTATGGGCTGGGGATTCTGATTGTGGCCTCGCCGTTACCCGATGAACTGGCAGCTGGATGGTTTGGCTTCTCGGATGTCACGCCCGCGCGTTTTCTCGGCCTGTCGTTTTTGGCCAATGCCTTCGGCATCCTGGTCATTATCAGTATTTTTTGAGAGCGGTCGCACGTGCAGCCGTCTCGGCGGCCTATGGTATAATGGCAATATCGATGCGTAAGATTTCTGTTACCATCGCGGCTATCATCTGGTTGGCTCTGCTCTGGCCAAACACCGGGTCCTTGGCGACGGTGGCCGAACGCGTATCAGGTTACATTCTGATCCAGGTCGAACGGAACGGCGAGGCGTGGTACGTCCATCCGGTGACGCTGACCCGGTTTTTCCTCAGTCGTCCCGCGGATGCTTTTGATATCATGCGTCGACTGGGACTGGGAATTTCCGACGCCAACCTGGCCAAAATCCCGGTGGCCGGCAGCGCGTCAGAAGGCGACCTGGCGCTTCGTCGACGTCTGGCCGGCCGGATCCTAATCCAAGTCGAACGGAACGGCGAAGCGTGGTACGTCTATCCCAAGACCCAGCAGCGCTACTTCCTCGGACGCCCGGCGGACGCTTTTACCTTAATGCGGCGGTTGGGATTGGGCATCACTAACGCCAACCTAAGCCAGATTCCGGTCGATAGCGGCGTCGCCCTCGGCCAGAAGAACGTCGCCACCAGCCGCGGCACGTTTCTGGTTGACTACTTGACGTTCGACCGCAAGAACCCGGCGGTCAAACTGATGACTGATACTGCCACCAACGGGGATTGCGCGAACAACTGTCCGGTCTACTCGTTGTCGACCTATGTCGGCCGGCGGGCCGGCATCGCTGGCATCCACGGCACCTACTTCTGCCCGGCCGAATATGCCAGTTGCGTCGGGCAAACCGGTCACTATTTTGCGCCGGTCTACAACTCTTTTACCCGCACCATGATCAACGCCGGCCGGATCAAGTATACGGTCGAGCCGCTGCTTGCCTTTGACACCAGCAATCGGCCATTTTTTTACCGCCAGTCAAAGACTTTCGGCAGCTACCAGAAGTTTCTTGATGGGTTCCGGGCCGACTCGTTAGCCAAGGGCGGCAGCGGGATCCTGCGGGCGGCGCTGAGTAACGGCCCACCGCTGGTCATTGCTGGTCAGAATGTGGTCGGGCAGTACCAGCTTGATAGTAAACAGGCGACGGTCAAATCATACCGCGGCGCCATCGGCTGGAAAGGAGACACCATCTTCTTGCTCATCGTCCGTGGGGCAACAGTCACCGATTCGGCGGCGGCCATGGACGGCCTCGGTCTCGACTACGCTCTCAATCTCGACGGCGGTGGTTCGACCGCTCTCTACTTGAATGGTCGTTATATCCTGGGTCCCGGCCGAGGGTTGCCGAACTCGATTGTAATTGTTCCCGCTTGAGCGTGGGCGCTGACCTGCAAACATTCCGGAACGAGAAAGACGATTTTTTTCGGGGCCCGGATTCGCCGTTAACTCCGGAGCAGCAAACTTCATTTTCCGGTTTGCATCACTATCCGGAAGACCCGGCTCTCCGGCTTCGATTGCCGCTCGACGAAAATGTTCCGCCTGATCCGATCATGATGTTAAGCACCGGTCTTCGACTCCGAGGCTCAGACTCGAGGAGCGGCCAACGGCGATACGTTCGGGCCGGCAAAATTCTTTTTGCGGTTCAAGACCAACCGGCTAAACCGTCAGTCTTCAAAGATGAACACGGATATTTTTTGCCTTTCCGCGATGCCACCGGCGAGGACGAGACCTATCCGGCC
This sequence comes from Candidatus Kerfeldbacteria bacterium, assembly GCA_016193315.1. Classification (GTDB taxonomy): domain Bacteria; phylum Patescibacteriota; class Patescibacteriia; order SBBC01; family CAIJZX01; genus JACPSJ01. The sequence continues at coordinate 51,299 of JACPSJ010000004.1, read as the reverse complement.
GGGCGCTACTTGGAGCCGGCCACCGGCGCTGATGGCTTACTCGAAGTCGATTTTAACTTGGCCTACAATCCCTACTGTGCCTATAATCAACACTACTCGTGTCCCATCCCACCGCGTGACAATGTTTTGACCGTCCGGATTGAAGCCGGGGAGAAACGATTCGTGACCTAAACCATGAGCCCAGCTATCCAAGCCCTGATCGCCAGCACCTTGTCGAGCCTGCTCGGCCTGGCCGGCGGCTTTCTGCTCCTGGCCCAATACCGCGGCGTGCAGCGGCTGTCTTCCTACCTGGTCAGTTTTGCCGCCGGGGCCATGCTCGGGGCGGCTTTTTTTGATTTGCTGGCTGAGGCGGTGAGTGAAAGTGCCGGTCGATTGGGCGCCGTCTTCACCTGGCTGCTGGTTGGTTTTTTGTTATTCTTCTTGATCGAGAAGTTTCTGCTTTGGCACCACCATGGCCACGGCCACGAGCGTCATGACGACGTTCACGAACACCAGGCCCTCGGGCCGCTGATCATTGTCGGTGACGCGGTCCACAACTTTCTGGATGGCACGATTATTGCCGCCGCTTTCCTCGTCAGTCCAGCGCTCGGAGTTTCGACCGCGACCGCTGTCTTGGCTCACGAGCTGCCACAGGAAATCGGCGATTTCGGCATCCTCATTCACGGCGGCATGCGTCGCCGGGCCGTGGCTGGCTGGAATCTCTTCGGGGCTCTCGTCAGCCCAGTTGGGACGATGGTCACTCTCCTCGCCGCCGGACTGATCGATGGCCTGGTGTTGCCGCTGGTGGCCTTGGCGGCTGGAGCGTTCATTTATATTGCCGCGGCTGACTTGGTACCAGAGATTCACCGCGAGAAGAGCCTAGCCAAGACGGTCGTCCAGCTTGGTCTGCTCGTCCTCGGCATCCTGACCATCATTGGGGTCGGGCAGGTCTTCCCCGGTGGCTGAATTGGCCGTATACTAGAGCCATGAAGGTGTCGATCAAGAGAACAGGAGTTTTGCCGTCGGCTGACGTCCTGGTTCTTGGCTACTTCGCCGACATGAAACCGAACGATCACCCCTGGTGGTCGACTTTCCCCACTCCGATCCGACATCTGATCCGGACCCGGCTCGGCCAGCCGGATCTGCGGATGGACTGGGGTAACAGCTATGTTCTCCGTAGCCCGACCGGCCGAGTAAAAGGAGCGCTACTCCTTGGCTTGGGCAAGTGGCCGGAATGGACCGGTCGCCGCGGCCGATTGCTAGCCCGTCACATGGTCAGCCTCGCCCGGCAACACCGCTGGCGGTCGATGATTATGCCGATCATCCACCGGCGCGGCGTCGAGGTGGACGAGACCACCATCGAGCAACGAACAATCAGCTACGCCATGGCCGATTATGAATTCCACCGCTGGCGAACCGCCCCGCCTGGCGGCTGGCCAAGCGTCGATCGATTGACGTTCCTAGCACGGGAAACGAAACCTGGCTGGGAGGCAGCGATTCGGCGTGGCTTCATGATCGGCCAATCGATCAACGCCAGCCGCGATCTGGCCAATACCCCCGGTGGCAAGATGACGCCAACGATGCTGGCGGCCGAAGCTCGGCGGGTGGCGAAAGAGGCCCGACTGACGGTCAAGATCTTAAGTCAGCCACAGATGAAAAGGCTTGGCATGGGTGCGATTCTGGGTGTGGCCCGCGGCAGCAGCGAAGAACCGAAGTTTATTATCCTCGAGTACCACGGTGGTCGCAAGATCCAGCCGCCCCTGGCCATCATCGGCAAAGGCGTGACGTTCGATTCTGGCGGGTTGAACTTAAAACCCGAGCCGGCGATGTCGGACATGCATCTGGACATGTCCGGCGGAGCGGCGGCTATCGGCGCCATGACCGCCATGGCCAAGCTCAAGCTGCCGCTCAACGCGGTGGCGCTCGTGCCGGCCGTTGAGAATATGCCTTCCGGATCAGGTTATCGTCCCGGGGACTTGCTGCACTCGCTGTCCGGAAAAGTAATCGAAATCGCCAATACCGACGCTGAAGGGCGAGTTATCTTAGCCGACGCCATTACCTACGCCCAAAAGTTCTTCAAGCCCCGGATGATCGTTGATGTCGCGACATTGACCGGCGCCGCCGTGGTCGCGCTTGGCCAGCGAGCGATCGTTATGTTTACCAACCGCGGAGATTTCGAAGCCGAGGGGCGGGCGATCGGCGAGACCAGCGGTGACTACGTCTGGCCACTGCCCATGTGGGAAGAGTACGATAGTGAGGTCAAAGGTACCTTCGGCGACGTGGCCAATGCCAGTAAGACCCGCTACGGCGGAGCGATCAATGGGGCCAAGTTCCTCCAGCAGTTTGTCGATCCGCACACGCCGTGGGTCCACCTCGATATTGCTCCCACCATGACCTCGATCGAAGGTGATTATCTCACCAAGGGTGCCACCGGTACCGGGGTGCGCTGGCTGGTCGAGTTGGCCAGGCGGGTGGCGGATTCAAGATTCAAGGTGTAGGTCGTTCCGGTGACCATTCAGAAACTGTTTGTTTGGCTGGTTGTCGTGGCTGGCCTCGGCTATGGGAGCTGGAGAGTTTGGCATACCAGCCGCGTTCAAGACTGGCTACTGGACCGGCAAAAGAGCCGCCTGCCTCCAGCTGAGCAGATTGCTGAATCGATTGCCGCGCCGGCTCTGAATGCCGCCGCCAACCGCCGCCAGATACTGAACCTGAATGAATCGGCGCATGTTCCAGATTTCCCCGCGGAGAAGAATCTGGCCATTCCGTTCACCTCGCAAGCCCCCCACGCCAACTGGGACACTGACCACAACGAGTTCTGCGAAGAAGCGGCCGTGCTGATGGTCGGACGGTATTTCCAGCGGCGGCCAATCCGCGATCGAGACGATGCCGAAGCGGCGCTGCAGCAGCTGAAGGCCTGGGAATTGGACCAGCTGGGCTTTTACTATGACACGACCGCCGCCGAAACAGCTCAGATGCTGGTGGATTTTTACGAACTCAGGGTGGAAGCCATAACCAATCCGACGGTCGATGACATCAAACGGGCAGTGGCCAGCGGCCAGCCGGTCATCGTCCCGGCCGCTGGCCGCGAACTTGGTAACCCCAACTTCCGATCGCCGGGGCCGATTTACCACATGCTAGTTATCCGTGGTTACACCGACGATGGCCAGTTTATTACCAACGACCCGGGCACTCGCAATGGCGAGGAATACGTCTATGATCAAGAGGTAGTCATGAACGCGATCCATGATTGGGTACCGAGCGGCGATCGGACCGTCCCCCGCAACGGCGATGTTCGGGACGGTCAAAAAGTAGTCTTGATCGTCGCGGAACAATAACTATAACGGTCCCGGCGAGCTTGATTTTTAGCGTTGATTGTGGTATGCTTAGGGGAAGATGAGCAGTCAGCGGTCGATCAGGTGGGGCGCGGCCCCATTTTTGCTTTTGGCGGCATGGTGGCTGTGGCCCGGACATCTCCAAGCGGACGTGGCTAGCCGCGTCCGCGGCATGATCGTGCTGCAGGTCGAACGGAACGGCGAGGCCTGGTACGTCCATCCGGATACGCTGCTCCGCGTGTACCTCGGTCGCCCGGCCGACGCGTTCTTCATCATGCGGCAACATGGTTTAGGCATTAGCAATGCTAACCTGGCGAAGATTCCTGTGGCTGGCAGCAGCCAGGCCGGCGATCCTAACCTGCGACGCCGCATGTCAGGGCGTGTTCTCATCCAGGTAGAGCGGAATGGTGAAGCGTGGTACGTCTATCCCGGTACGCTGCAACGTCACTTTCTCGGTCGCCCAGCCGACGCTTTTCAGATCATGACCGCCCTTGGCCTGGGGATCAGTAATCGGGCCCTCGCGGAGCTGGCGTCAACGCACCGGCTGGCGGTGCCGTTTACCGCCCAGGCGCCACATGGCCTCTGGGACTTTGATCACGACAATTTTTGTGAGGAGGCTTCAGTGCTGATGGTCGGTCGGTACTTCCAGCGACGGGAGATCGCCGGCCCGTCGGATGCCGAGCAAGCGCTGCAGCGTTTGAAAGCGTGGGAACTGGCCACGTTTGGCTACCACAAGGATACCTCGGCGGCCGAGACCGCCGCCATGCTGCGGGCCAATTACGGCCTCCGGGTCGAACTGGTCAGGAATCCATCGATTGCGCAAATCCACGATTTTCTCGACCAAGGCCAGCCAGTTATCGTACCGCTGGCCGGCAGCCTGCTGAATAACCCTAACTTCCGTAATGGCGGGCCGATCTATCACATGGTGGTTATCAAAGGGTACGCGGAAAACGGCCGCTTCATCGTCAATGACCCGGGCACCCGCTTTGGCGAAAACTACCTCTACGACGAAACGCGGATTATGGCGGCCATGCACGACCTAGTGTCTAATGGACGTGGCGTAGCGCTGAGCCGTCGCGATGCGGTCAGGGGCCAGCCGGTGATGTTGGTTGTCTCGCGGCCATAGCGCCCCGGACGAGCTGTTTCAGCTGGACGGCATCGAGACTGATGGTATAGTATCTTCATGCCCGAGAAACGAACCGCCACGACTGTCGAGACGAAACGCCGAACGGCGGTGACAACCTTCCTGGTGCTGTCTGTCGGGGTTATCGTGGCGGCCATCCTTGGCTGGATGTATCTTTTTTCCGGCCCGGCCAAATAGAGCCATAAACCCGCCATGATGAAGCGTGTTGGCAACCACGGCGCTTTTTAGTTTTATCCAAGCTCTTCAGTTGACGGCGACCAAGGACGTGGGATAGAATGGAAACACTACTGAGAACGACTCTCAACAGTGATCTCGTCTTCCCGACATACCAAGCAGCGCCAACTTGTCCTGTGGATCGTCAAAAGCGCCGCCGCGGGCTTAACCGCCGAACAGGTTTTTACCCGCGTGCAGCAACTTCAGCCAACCATCGGTCAAGCGACCGTCTACCGGAACTTGAAGCTCTTAGGCGATCGCGGCGAGGTAGTGGTGGTGGAGGGCGACGACGGCATCCGGCAATACTTTGGTCACGCTTTCCACGAGCAAACATTCCGCTGCCAGCGCTGTGGCCGCCGTTCGGTTCTCAAGCACATCGACTTGGCGGTCTGGCTTCAGCGTGCCTGGCCGCGGCAACACGTTTTCGCATCGCGCTTGCTGGTGCAAGGATTGTGCCGTGACTGCCAGCGGCAATTGAAGCGCTCGCTCGCATGACCAACGGGGTGCTCGTCTATATCCTGAAAGGGGCGCACATTCTGTTGGCCATGAAGAAGCGCGGCTTTGGCGTTGGGCGGTGGAACGGGACCGGCGGCAAGGTTGAGTTTGGCGAGAACGCCCGCCTGGCCGGAATCCGTGAGACGAAAGAAGAAATTGGGTTGACGCCCACGCTCGACAAATCCCTGGGCACGATTTTGTACCATGATTCGAAAGTCGGGGACTGGAAAGTGACGGTCTTTCGCACGGAGGAGTTCGAAGGCCAGCCGGTGGAGACTGACGAAATGAAACCCCAGTGGTTTCCCGTCGATCAGATCCCCTATGCCCAGATGTGGAGTGGCGATGATCAGTGGTTGCCCTATGTCATCTCCGGGCAGAAGTTCGAAGCCGAAATGTGGTTCGACGGCAATGAGCGGAACATCAAGGCCGATGTGCGGGCGGTGAAGGAATGAGTGACCCTAACTACAAGTTATGAGCACCACAACTGAAGGCTACGACATTTTCGGCAGGAAAATTCACGTAGATCCTATCAAAACTATCGAGCGTCGCGGAGCGTACGCTTTAGTGCTACAGAAAGACCAGATTTTACTGATGACGACAAAGAGCACCGGACTCCTTTGGTTTCCCGGCGGTAAGGTCGAGGATGGAGAGGACGCTTTGCAGGCCGCCAGGCGAGAGGTTCAAGAGGAAGCAGGATTACGGATAGGAAGTGGAGAGAATTTCGACCGGAACGAATATTATTTTCTATACAATCCTTCAGGTAAAGTTTATCACTGCCGGAATGAGTTCCATCTTTTTCGAGTGACTAACCAAAAAATCCCGGTAGGTCATGTGACCAATGACCGTGAGGCTAAACACCCACACTGGGAATTATTCGTATCATTGGGGCCTGAAAAGTTTCACCCCGTGGCTTGGCCCGTCATTCAGCATCTCCAGCAGGAACTTTCAACAACATGAAGACGTTGGACATTCATGATCTTCGGGTGAAAGTTGAAGGGAAAGAAATACTCAGTGGCCTGAGCCTTCGCGTCTCTCAGGGCGAGGTCCACGCCATCATGGGCCCGAACGGATCAGGAAAGTCAACCTTGGCCGCCGCATTGATGGGCCACCCGAAGTACCAGGTAACAGGAGGAAGTATTCGGTATAAAGGTCATAATGTCTTGAGTCTCAAACCAGATGAGCGATCGAAACTCGGCTTGTTCCTTTCGTTCCAATACCCGCAAGAAGTGGCGGGAGTGTCAATGGGAAACTTCTTGCGGACGGCGATGAATGCTCGGCGCCGAGAATCAATGCCGGTGCCGGAGTTTTTCGAGTTGATGAAACAGAAAACGAGCGCCATGGGGATGAACGAAGATTTCATCACTCGCGGCATCAATGAAGGTTTTTCCGGCGGCGAAAAAAAGCGGGCGGAAATTCTGCAGCTGATGGTTCTCCAGCCGTCGATGTGCATTCTCGACGAGACGGATTCGGGACTGGATATTGATGCGCTTAGAATCGTGGCCAAAGGGGTCAATGCCATGCGCTCGCCGGACCGCGGTTTTTTGATCATCACGCACTATCAGCGGTTGCTGGATTACGTCAAGCCGGACGTGGTGCAGGTGTTGGTGGGGGGTCGTATTGTGAAGAGGGGAGGACCTGATCTTGCCGTACAATTAGAAAAAAGTGGGTATGAGCCAACCCGTGTTTCTTGACCACCCTGTCCCGACGGCGAAGCGCGTCGGGCCACCCCGCCTCATCAGAGGAGGGGACGGACCGGAGTTGGCGGTGGAATTAGAAAAAACCGGATATGCCGGTGGCTAAAGGACGCTTGCCAACAATCCGCGTTTACGTTTCCAGAGATCCTTCGCTCACGCTCAGGAATACATGACCCTCAAAGCTCAACAAGCCACGCAAACGCTCGACACCTACCGTTTTGGATTTAGCATGCCCGAAGAGGGGGTGTTTAAGACGGGCAAGGGATTGTCAGCGGCCGTGGTCGGACAAATATCGAAACACAAACGCGAGCCGAAGTGGATGACGGAGTTTCGTTTGCGGGCCTACCAAACGTTTCTCCAAAAACCGATGCCGCAGTGGGGGGCGAATTTGAATGAGATTTTGTTCGACGATATTTACTACTACCTGAAGCCGGTGAAAGAACAGGGGCGGACATGGAACGATGTGCCGGATTCGATGAAAAAAACGTTTGATCGGCTAGGCATCCCAGCAGCGGAAAAGAAGTTTTTGGCCGGGGTTGGGGCCCAGTATGATAGCGAGGTTATTTATCATTCGTTAATTAGTTCATTAGAGAAGCAGGGCGTAGTCTTTACCGACATGGATTCCGGACTGCGTGAATATCCAGAAATTGTGAAGCAGTACTTAGGCACGTTGATTCCGCCGCACGATAACAAGTTTGCTGCTCTGAACAGTGCGGTCTGGTCTGGCGGGTCGTTCGTCTATGTGCCGAAAGGGGTGAAAGTTGAAATGCCGCTCCAAGCGTACTTCCGCATCAACGCCAAAAACATGGGCCAGTTCGAGCGAACGCTGATCGTCGTCGAGGAAGGCAGCTTTGTCCATTACGTTGAGGGCTGCACGGCGCCGGTGTATGCCAGCGATTCATTGCACGCGGCGGTGGTCGAGATTTTCGTCAAACCCGGCGCGCGGGTACGATATACGACCATTCAAAACTGGTCGAAAGACGTCTACAATCTCGTGACCAAGCGGGCACAGGTCCACGAGGAGGGGACGATGGAATGGATCGACGGCAATTTAGGTTCGCGGGTGACGATGAAATATCCGTCGGTCTATCTGGTCGGCCGGAAAGCGCATGGCGAAGTGCTGTCGATCGCGTTTGCCGGTCAGGGGCAGCACCAAGATGCCGGCGGTAAGGCGCTTCATTTCGCTCCGGAAACGTCGTCAATCATTACCTCGAAGTCTATTTCCAAAGATGGCGGTCGGACGTCGTATCGCGGGCTCATTGATATTCGACCGGAAGCACGTTTCTCTAAGTCCAACGTCCGCTGTGATGCCCTGATCCTTGATCCGCAGTCACGTTCAGACACCTATCCGACCATGAAAATCAAAGCCAAAGACGTCAGCCTGGGCCATGAAGCCACGGTGTCCAAAGTGGGTGAGGAGCAGTTATTCTATCTGATGTCGCGTGGTCTTGATGAGCCGACGGCGACGGGGTTGATTGTCAGCGGGTTTATTGAGCCGATTGTCAGGGAATTACCATTGGAGTATGCGGTGGAATTGAATAAGTTAATTCAGTTGGAGATGGAGGGGTCGGTTGGATGAGCAAACCCGGTGATAAAGACTGGCTGCCGCGTGAGGAATATTTACGTCGAATGCCGAAGAAACGGATTTCGGCAGGAATGGTATTTCTGAATAGTAGGAACGAAGTGCTGCTCGTGAAGCCTTCGTACAAGAAAGTCTGGGTTATCCCGGGCGGAGTGGTTGGTCAATATGAGTCACCTCGAGACGGGTGCATTCGAGAGACACGGGAAGAGATCGGACTAAGAATCGAGAAACCCGAGTTTATCGGTGTTGTGCACGCACCACGCCCAACCGATAACGATGACGTGATGCATTTCTTCTTCTACGGCGGAACATTACCAGACGACATCAAACTAGATCTTCAAGCCGATGAACTAGATTCGTACCAGTTCGTCTCGGTCGACGAGGTACCGAAGCTCACGGTCAAGCAATTCGGACCGCGCCTCACAATCCTGCTGCGGGCAATTCAAAGCAAACAAGCCGCCTACTTCCAAGAAGAAGAAACTGAGCCGGGGAGCGTGGGATGAAGGAATGCCCCTTTTGCCGGATTGCGTCTGGTGAAGATCATCGATACCACATATGGGAAGATGACCGGTTTACGGCGTTTCTTGATCGCCAGCCTCTCAACGCTGGGCATTTGCTGATTATTCCCAAAAATCACGCCGACTCGATCTACGACATGAGTATCGCAGATTACAACGGCTTGTTTGAGCGAGCGCGGAGACTTGAGCCGGTCCTGCGGCGAGTCTCGGGAGCGATCAGAATCGGGTTGGTGGTTGAGGGCCTGGGAGTACGGCATGCGCATTTGCATGTCGTGCCGCTACACGGTCGGCGTGAATTAGATCCGGATCGCGTGAAGGTAGCCAAACCGGAAGCGTTAGACCACATGAGCGGGCTGATTCGTCAAGAGGTGACAAAGTCTCATGAACACGCCCGCTCATCCGACAATTAATATTTCAAATCAATAACTCAGGATTTTTGACCATGCAGCACACAGAAGCCGAACAAATCTATAAGGAATACGATGCGGTGTTAAATTCAGAAAAAAAGAAATATGGAATGGTATTTCCATCCAAGTTATTACCGTATCCGGAAGCGATAATCAAGGAAGCCATCAAGGTCTTTGCCACCTGGCTGAAGGTAGAAAAAAAGTTAGGACTGGAAATCATGGACCGGCTGAGGCTGGCTTATACGTCATTGGGTATCTTTGTCAGCCAGGAAGAGGCCGATTTTATCAAACGCTACCAGGAATCACTGCCGACTGCAGGGGATGCGGGCTTTGCCGGCCAGACGAAGAAATTCCAATTCATTACCAATAAGGTTCGCAACCGGGAAGAAGACCGAATGCAAGAAGCCAGAACATTCTTTTCCAGGCTGCGGCACGACAAACCACTGGCTGAACATCTGTGATTATGGAACTAACAATCACTACCCGACAGGGATATGTCGATATCCTAGAGGGCCGCGGCAGCGGGAAATTGTCTTGGTCGGTGATATTGAATGGTGATTTATCCCTCATACACTAAGGAGCCTTCTGGCACCAGAGATCCTTCACTCCGCTCCGCCGCGTCCGACGCGACTCCGCTGCGTTCAGGAATACGTTTCCCCGAGCCGCGGGCGAGGGGTCTCTGGAACCATCGGGGATGAATAAGAGACAGACAATTACCGACACGTTGATCGAGCCCTCTGAACGGGTCACAGTTGAGGCCGGCCAGAAGATCACCTACATCGTGCCAATCTTGGGATCGGTAGCCGAACCCCGCCAGCGCGAAATTGTCTTGGCTGGCGAGGGCGCGGAAGCGGAAATTATCGGGCTGTTCCTGGGTCATGGTGATGATGTTCTCAATCTCAAGCTCGACACGACTCACGCCGCGCCGCGCACTCGCGGCCGAACCGAGTTTCGAGCGGTCTTGGCCGACCGGGCGCAGCTGGAGTTCAACGGGATGATCAAAATCCTCAAAGGCGCACAAGGCAGTAATGATTTCCTACAGCAAGATTCGCTCCTGCTTTCTTCCGACGCTAAAGCCAACGCCGTTCCCGGCCTGGAGATTGAGGCCAATGAGGTGAAAGCCTCGCATGGCGCCACCGCCAAGCCGGTCGATCCGGAACAGAAGTTTTATTTGATGTCGCGGGGGTTGTCGGAAGAGCAGGCGGAGCGTATGATTGTGCAAGGGTTTTTAAGTATGCTGATAAAAAAAATCGACGATCGTGGCTGGCGCGATAAGATCCAAAAATCAGTACGAGAAAAGTTTCTGCTAAAAGAAGGATGAAAGCCAGCGCGTATCACCTTCAACTCAACACTTCTGATCTTAAGTTTTACAGAAAACTATGCAAGTTTTTGCAATTCAAAACAATCGATTCGGGTCGGACATGGTTCGGGGTCAATGCCGGAACGATCGACCTGTGGATTTTTCAAATCGATAAGAAATTTAGAGGTCAAAGGTATCGCCGACGTGGCAAGGGGCTACATCATCTGGCGCTTAGGGTTTCGAGCGCTAAGCAAGTTGATGCCTTCTTACAGAAGTTTGTTTTGAAGCATAAACTATCTTATCTTTACGGCGGCCCCAAGAGGTTTCCACAATATTCTAAGAATTACTATGCCCTTTATTTCGAAGACCCTGACAAGATAGTCGTTGAAATAGTTTATCGCTAACCATGCTGTCTACTGAAACGATCAAGAACGACTTCCCGATGTTCAAGGCCAATCCGAAGCTGGTCTATTTAGATTCCACCGCCACCAGCTTGAAACCGCAGGCGGTGATTGATGCGGAGCGAGAATATTACGAACAGTATGGGGTGAACGTGCATCGCGGTGTGTATGCTTTGTCGGTGAGAGCCACGGATGCGTACGAAGGTGCGCGTGAAAAGGTGCGGAAGTTTATCAATGCAAAATCGACGAAGGAAATTATTTTTACTCGCAACGCGACCGAGGCGATCAATCTGGTGGCCAACACATTTGGGAAGAGTATTGGAAGGGGTGACGCGATCCTGACGACGGAGATGGAGCACCATTCGAATATCGTGCCGTGGCTTCCACCCCCCACCCCCTCAGCGCTACGCGCAGCTCCCCCTAATCAAGGGGGAGCGGAATTACGGTGGATTCGGGTAACGGATAACGGTGAGCTTGATTTGTCGAATCTTGGTGAGTTGCTGAAAGGCGTGAAGCTGGTGGCGATTACTCAGATGTCGAATGTGTTGGGCATGGTGAACGATGTAAAAATGATCGCTAAAAAAGCACATTCGGTCGGCGCGAAAATACTGGTTGACGCTGCACAATCGACACCGCACATGCCAGTTGATGTGCAGGATCTCGATGCGGATTTCCTGGTGTTCTCCGGACATAAAATGCTGGCGCCGACCGGGATTGGGGCGCTGTATGCGAAACAGGAAATTCTCCAAGACTTGCCGCCATTCCTGCGCGGCGGCGACATGATTCTGGAAGTGACGAAAGAGGGAGCGCAGTGGAATGAATTGCCCTGGAAATTCGAGGCGGGGACGCCGAACATCGCTGGGACGATTGGATTAGGCGCAGCGATTGATTACTTGCAAAAAATCGGCATGGATAATGTCTGGCAGCATGAACAGGAGTTGACGAGGTATGGGCTGGAACAGCTATCCCAGATCAGCGGTGTAAAAGTGCTGGGTGCTCCCACCACCCCCGCCGCGACCCCTCCTTTACAAGGAGGGGTGACCTCCCCTCCGCCTACGGCGGATGCTCGCCCTTCCCTCGGCAAGCTCGGGATAGGCAGGGCAGGGGGAGCGGGTCGTGGTGCTATCTTCGCGTTTACCATCGACGGCGTGCATCCCCACGACATCGGATCGATCCTCGACGAGCAGGGGGTCGCGATCCGAGCCGGCCACCACTGCGCTATGATTCTGCATCGCAAGTTCGGGCTACCGGCCACGGCGCGGGCGTCGTGCTATCTATATAACTCCAAGAAAGATATCGATCAGCTGGTAAAGGGGATAATCAAGATTCAGGGGATGTTTGCATGACCCACCACCCCCACCCCCCCAGGCGGGGGAGGAATAAAGAAAACGAGCTATGTCGCTAGCGATGTATCAGCAAAATATTCTGGATCACTATAAATACCCAAGAAACTTCGGACCACTTCTTGGCGCGCAACATCATGCCCACGTGGCCAATCCTCTCTGCGGCGATGAGTTGGATTTTTTTCTGAAGTTTGATGAGCAAGAAAAAATCGCCGCGGTCAAGTTCACCGGCCAAGGTTGCACCATCTCGATAGCCAGCGCCTCAATGCTGTCTGAAAAAATCAAGGGTCTGTCGCGGGCTGAATCAGAGAAGTTGACGAAGGACGACGTACTGAAACTTCTCGGCGTCGAGGTGAACCCGGCGCGACTAAGATGCGCCACGTTGAGTTTAGAAGCGGTCCAGCAAGCCCTGGGCCATCACTGACCTCACCCAGCCCCTCGGCAAGCTCGGAGGCAGCCCTCTCTTGGAAAGGAGAGGGCCCGGTAATGACCAAAGAACCACCTAGTTGGTGGTTCAAACGCGGCGGGAGTCGGTCGGGCTAGGGTAGTATTTTCAAGACGCTCCACCAAGCCTTGATGTAGTCAGCCCGGCGATTCTGGTACTTCAAGTAATAGGCATGTTCCCAGACGTCGAGCCCGATGACTGGTTCATGGCCGTGGAGAAGAGGCGAATCCTGATTGGCCATCTGGTGGAGGTGGAGCTTGCCATTTTCGTCGCGCGCCAACCAGACCCAGCCGCTACCGAACAAGTTGGCCGCCATGTCGCTGAAGGTTTTCTTGAAGGCTTCAACCGAACCGTACTCACTCGTGATGTCGCTGACGAGCGTTTTATCGACGGACTTGTTCGGCCCCATGATCTGCCAGAAGAAGCGGTGGTTGGAGTGACCGCCCCCGTGGTTGCGAATCATCATTTTGTCGGCCGCGGGGATGTTCAGGTCGGCCAGCGAACCGAGCAGCTGTTCGAGCGGACGGTCAGCGATCGCTGGGTGTTTGTCGAGCGCCGCATTCAACTTATCGACATACGTCTGATGGTGTTTGGTATGATGGATCTCCATTGTCCGCTCGTCGATCGACGGCTCGAGGGCGTCGTAGGGGTACGGGAGTGGTGGCAAGGAGTATTTCATAGTACCATGGCGTTACCTGGGATTAGGTGTTCCCATTCTACCACGACTGTCAGATTGAGCCAGTCGACCGAACCATGTCTTGGCAACTGAACGAGGTCGCCACCGGCCGGCCCTGGGGGCTCCATGTTCGCCAATTACCCTGCTTGATCCATGGTCAAGCCGGGAGTGGCGCCTCGTTTGCAACCATCATCATCACCGCTAACTTGGTCCGACGCGGCGAATCGGTCGTCTTTTTGTGTAGCCGGGGCCAGGCCGTTCGATCACTCCAACACGAACTCGGTTTGCAACGACCGGCTATAAAAACTGATCAGGTGACCGGGCGCGATGTTCCCGCCCTGGCGGACAGTCGGCTGGTGACGATTTTCCATCGATCCAGCCGGCAGCTCGGGCGCCTCCTCCGAGCGCTGACCGACTGGCGGGAACGAGTCGTGGTTATCAAGAATATTGAGGACACTCTTCATCAAGATTTGTGGTCGATGGTGTCGTCACACCAGGAACTGATTATTTCCGGTGATGTTTCGCGGGTGACGGTCGGTTTACCGACCAAGCATTTCAAAACGGGTTTGGCGTTTTCCAACTGGCCAGCATCCTACTCGTGGACACGTGGTGCGGAGCCGCACTATGTTGGCACGTTCCACGATGGCCGCCAGCGGCGAAAGATTCTGGCGGTTGAACGCCAAGCCGGCGAACCAATTGTCGACTAGGACGCACAAGCACTTGACTTTTGGCCTATTTTCTGCTAAACTACAATGTTTCTCCTTCATCGTAAGTCGTTGAGCGATTCTATGCAGCGTCACCTCCATCGCGTCAAACACCACCTGAAGAATGCCTTCATCCCTCATGAAGGCAATGATTATCGTCCACACGCTATCCGCCACCACTGGCTGGGGGTGTATGCGGCGGCGATCGTGCTGGTGAAAATCGTGGCTATTGGTGTGGTCGGATTTTACTCGACTCCGGTCCGACTGTCTGATGTCACGGCCAGCAACATCATCAATTTGACAAACAAGACTCGCCAGAAAAATCAGGTGGCCACGCTGACCGTTAACAGTTTGCTCAACCGCGCCGCCCAAAGCAAGGCCGACAACATGTTGCGCGAGCAATATTTTGCCCATGTCAGCCCGAGTAATTTGACGCCGTGGCACTGGTTCAAGAGAGCCGGTTACGCCTACCGGTACGCCGGTGAGAATCTGGCGATTGACTATGTCGAAAGCGAAGATGTGATGGCGGCCTGGCTGGCCTCACCGTCTCACCGGACCAACCTGCTGAGCCCCAAGTTTCGCGACCTCGGCGTGGCCGTAGTCAGCGGCAAGTTCCAAGGCGCCCAGTCCATCCTGGTGGTCCAGATGTTCGGCACGCCGCTCCCGAAAACCACCACCCGCCTGGCGGCCCAACCAGCCCAGACACCGAACCCAACGGTGGTCAAGGAGGAACTGTCGAGAGTGGCCTCGGCGACCGACACGTCCCCGGCGCCGTCCACCTCCCCACCGCCGGCGCCAGCGCCGGTATCTCCAACACCGCCGGCGCCTGCTCCGCCCCCGCCGCCCGTACCCCCGGCCACACCTTCGATCGCCACGCCCGACCCAGAAGCGCTGCTGCGGACTAAGACGCCGACCGTGGTGGGGCAGGCCGAAGCGGCTAGCCGGGTTGAACTGTTAATCGATGGTCGGGTCGTGGGGGCTACGATCGCCGGTCAGGATGGAGTCTACAGCCTCAGTCCCGAACAAACCATGGCTGACGGACCGCACCGCTTGACGGTCCGCGCCGTGGCTCGTGGATTGACCAGCCCGAACGAGACCGCTCGACTAGTGACGGTCGACACGACCCCGCCCACAGTCGATCAGGAACAGAGCTACGCACTCATTTCAGCCGTTGAGCCCGATACCTACGATGTAGCGGTGGCCACCAGCGCGGATGTGGTGAGCGTCCGGTGTAGCTGCGGATCCAATCTCAGCTTCTTGACCCGACAGGGTGGGGCCTTTGTCGGTCAGGTGAGGGTGAATAGCCGCCAGAATCCTTCATCGGTGCTGTCGGTGGTGGTCAGCGACCAAGTCGGGAATGAAGCCCGGGTGGGCCTGGTCGATACCGATCTCTTCACCGCCGGCGTGGCGGCCGCCAAGTCGGGCCCGGTCGTCAAAGCCCTTAACGTTGTCACCTACTCCCGTAACTTCTTGATGGCCTTCTTGGTGGCCATGCTAATTGTGGCCGTGCTGAACGTCATTATCCACCTCGAGCGGCAGCATCATCCGACCATCGTTGGCACCCTGATGGTTCTCTACCTGACGGTCAGCCTGCTGCTCATCTAACCCCTCTTGCTGAGCCGGCCCATCTCTGCTACAGTCTGTCGTAAAGGCATTCGTTATGGTCTACCGGAAGACAATCTTCGGCCGACTGAAGCAAGCAATCATGGATGTGGCTTGGCAACAAGGGTCAGTGACGGTCAGACAGGTACTCGGCTTTCTGCGGCCCCGACACCGGGTGGCCTACACCACGGTCATGACGGTGATGAATCGACTGACTGAGCAAGGGTGGTTAAAAAGGCGGCCGACAACCAGCGGCGCTTTTCGGTACGCGCCGACCCAGAGCCGCGAAGCGCACGCCCAGGCGGCCACGCGTCAGGAAATTACCACCCTCATCCGCCAGTACGGCGACCTGGCACTGGCCCAGTTTCTCAGCACCGTCGACCGAATTCCCGCCGCCAAGGCACAGCGGTTGCGTCATCGCCTCCGGACGGACCGGCAGCCATGATCCCGTTAGACCGCCCTTCAACCATGCGCGAACATCAGATCAGGCCATCTCATTTGCTGGCTGACTGTCTAACGGGATGAACGCCGATCACCGTCGCTACCAGGCCATTCGTTGGACCGTGGCTAGTTTTGGTCTCGGGCTGGTGGTCACGGCTCTGTTCCTGGCTTGGCGGCAGTGGTTAAGTGTGGCTCCCTATCTGCAACCGCAACTGGTGAACTGCGGCTGTGGCACCGTGGCCATGGGCTTAACCAGCTCATCCGTCATCGTTTCCTTCCTGGCCCTGGTCGCGGCCACCACCGTGGCCGGCCGGTGGGCCTGGTTTTTTGGTCGTCACCTGTTCGGTCAGCAGCGCTGGCAACGTCGGCTGGCGGCCACCGGCCGGCAGGTTCACCATCAGCCCACTGGCCTGACCATCACGGTGACGCCGGACCGGCAGCCAAAAGCAATGACTATTGGGCTCTGGCGACCGATGATCGTGATTACCGCCGGACTGGTTCGGCGGCTGACGAAGTCGGAACTGACCGCGGTCATCCGTCATGAACAGGCCCACTGCCGGGCCCGTGACCCGCTGTGGTCGGCGGCGCTCGACAGCTTGGGCACGGCCTGGTTCTGGTTGCCGTGGTTGCGGACATGGGTGGGGGCGGCTTTTCGGCTTCGCGAACTGGCCGCTGATGCCGTGGTGACGGCGGGTAACCAACAGCACCGGGCGCTCGGGGGGGCCTTTCTGAAGTTGGCGATCGTTGAAACCGGCCCGCTGCCGACGTTTTCCCCGAATCATGATCGGATCGAACGGTTGCTCGATCGCCGTTGGCAGCCAAAACTTTTCCTCTGGCGCTGGCCGGCCGTGCTCAGCGCCCTGGCGGTGATTGGCTTCGTTGTTCTGTTCGCCCGCTGGAGCGCAGCCACCGCCCAGAGTTTTCCGTCGGCTCCGCGGAGTCTGTGCCAGGAAACGATCCGGATGTGCCACGGCCTGATCCGCTCTGCCGACACGCCATCGATGGTCTGCCTCGAACGTGAGGGCTGGTTGTGTTTCCGCCCCAGCTCGTCGGTTCGGCCAGGCAACAATGCTATTTTTAGCCCCCGCTAAGCTGTGGTTGGTGGGGGGAAGTACGGCGGCCCTAGCCGCGCTGGTTGTGGTGGTGGGATTTTCTGTGGTTCGCGGCTCTCTCCAGACTGGTGGTTCGAACGACGCCAGCTCCAACCAAGCCCGTGAGCGTTACGCCGCGTTCTACGAAGCGGCTTGGCGTCAAGATCAGGCTCAGGGGTCGGTGCTGATGACCGCCACGGTGCTGCTGCCCCCAGCGATCGCCGCCCTGGGCGAAGACCAGCAACGGTCGGAGACTGAAGATCAACTCTACCGACAGCTGGTTGATTTGCCGGCGAAAGCGATAGCGATCTTCCTGACGCTCGACAGCGTGGCCGGACCGATTCCCGACGACAACGTCAAAAACAGTTTAACCCTGGCAGCTGAAAGAGGCCCCATCTTCCAATTGCTCGACTGGCACCCCATGATCCGTCCGGCCCGACTCAGCAACACGGCGGTGGTAGTCTCACCGCAAGCCGGCTTGGCGGTTTTCCAGGCCAACCGGACCATCAACTGGAGTGAACTAAGAGACCTGACGCTCGTCAGTCGCGGGGTGGGAGATATCGCCGAACGGAGTTTTGTTTGGACTCAGCCGTCGCTGCTCTTGGACAGCGGGCCCTAGGCCAGGGCTACGGAGGCGAAGATCGTACCAGGGCAAAGAAGGCGGCCACCAATCCGATTTGCATCACCACGCCGACAGTCAGTGGGACGTCGGTTCTGATAATTCGGTGATGAGAAATTCGATGCAGCCAATCTTGACCACGGACGACGTAACGCAGGCCGGTCGGTTTGGTCGCGGCGTAGATCCAGCGGACCAGAAATAACCACGACAATCGCTGATGAAGGAGTGGGAAGAAGTGGCTCAAGAAATCCGGTACGATACTGCCCAGGATGCCGATGAGCATCAGCTGGGTGCTCGGACTGAGTGGTTGTCGGACCGCCCAGACCGCCAAACCGATAAGCGCTATCAGGTCGACCGCGTTGACCGCCACGGCGCGGCGGAAGCGATGAGGGCTGGGCTGGAGATAGTCACCATAGAGATGTTCATCGCCGTGCGGGATGAAATCGAGAACGAAGTGCGAGGCGAACGATAGGCTAAAGACGGCCAGCGGATCATTGACGATGCGGCTGATGGCTAAACCGGCAGCGGCGTGGGTGGTCAGGAACATGCTGGTAGTGTACCAATGTTTCTCGATTGCACCAATGTTCTTGGTTCTTGACAGGGCCGAGGTTAGCGCCTACACTACGGTGGCTCAGAACGAGCATTCACATCGCGGGGAAGTGTAACGGATGCACGGCGGGCTCATAATCCGCAGGCAGGGGGTTCGACTCCCCCTCCCGCAAGTAAGGTTTTCTCCAGGAAGGGTGTTCATGGAGAGGACTTTGCTTGGACATAAGTTCGAGGGGAGGAGAAGGCCAGAAGTGGTCCCGCCGCATGGCGGGAGAACGTCCGGCGAGCCGCCGGTGGCGGGTCGCCGCTGGCCAGGGTCGACTCCCCCTCCTGCAACCAGGGTTGTACCCAAGACACGGGTCGTGGGCAGAATTCTGGTTATGTTAATTCCATCTTACGTGGCTCCCTGGCAGTTCGGCTGAACAGTGATCGAGACCGAAATGTTTGGTATACTAAGCACATGAAAATACTGGTCGTAGGTGCTGGCGCAGTTGCTTCTGTCCTAACGAAACTTCTTGCCCGCCGGCCGGCAGTCGAAGAAGTTCGTTGTGGCGCCCGGGATCTGCGGCGAGCTCGATTGTTTATTGCCGGCCATAAGAAAATTCGCCTGGTTAGGGTTGAGGCGAACAACCCACGATCAATTGTCGCCGCGGGCCGAGGCGCTCGACTCATCATCAACGCTAGCTTGCCAGATTTCAACCTGGCCGTTATGAGGGCCGCCTTGAAAATTGGCAGTCATTACCAAGATCTCGACGCCGCCCTGCAGGATGACGTTCATCCCGAGCAACTGCGCCTCGACCGTCAGTTTCGTCGGGCGGGACTGATGGGGCTGATCAACGCCGGCGTGTCTCCGGGCATCACTAATCTCCTGGCCCGTCAGACGGCCGAGAAACTTGACCGCGTTGACCACATTGGTATCCGCGTCATGGAAGAGCAGATCGCCAGTGAACTCATCTTTACCTGGTCGCCGGTCGTGGCCCTCCGCGAGTTGACTTCGCCGCCACTGGTCTACCGTCACGGTCGATATACATCGACCAAACCTTTTGCGGATGCACAACAGTGCAATTTTCCGGCCCCCTTCGGCCGACGACTGGCGGTTAGCATCTATGGTGATGAGGTGGCGACGATTCCGCGCTACATCAGCAGCCGCGACGTCGATTATAAGGCCAGCGGCACCGATGTCGATTTTTCCAAAGCGCTCTACCGTCTGGGGCTATTCAATCGTCGCCCGGTCACGGTTCATGGCCGGTCAGTCGTGCCCGTGGAGTTGTTCGCCAAGCTGGCCCCGCGCGTGCCGGATCCCAAAACCATGATCCGCCTGATTCGCTCGGGCATTGTTGAACAAGGTACTTTCCTGTCGGTGGTCGAAACCGAGGGCCGGGTCGGTCGTCGCCACATACGGATTAACGCCGTCGCCCGGTATCCAGACCTCAAGAAAATTTCGCGCCTTTTCCCCGGTGCGACCTACATTTCTTACCCTACCGGCGTGGCCGCCGCCGCTTTTGCGCTGTTGCATGGGCGGCCGGGCTTGATGCGACAGGGGGTCTACCCGCCTGAAGCACTCGATTCATCCGCCCGGAAAGCCGTGCTCCTTGACTTGGAACAATACGGCGTCACGGTCAGTCAGGAATATTCCCGCGGCAAATAATACTTGCGCTATCTTTTCATTCGGGTTACAGTTTCTCCCGCCAAAAGGCGCTAGGTTAGGTCAGCCCCCGCCCGCCAAGACGAGCCAGAGTAGCTCAGCCCGGTAGAGTCCCGCCAAACAGCGGGGGGGGACTCATTCGCCCGCCAGGCCAGGCCAGGATAGCTCAGTGGTAGAGCGTGGGACTCATAAGCCCGAGGTCGTGGGTTCGATCCCCACTCCTGGTACGGCCTGGCGGGCAGATAGGCCCCGGGTCGGCGGTTCTCCCGCTCAATTGATCAATGAGAAACTAGCGGGATCCCGCTGCGGCGGGAAAATCCGGCCTCTGGCACCAGTTGGCTCGGCGG
The DNA here is from genome assembly GCA_016193315.1 of Candidatus Kerfeldbacteria bacterium. GTDB lineage: Bacteria > Patescibacteriota > Patescibacteriia > SBBC01 > CAIJZX01 > JACPSJ01. Next base: position 30,772 of record JACPSJ010000004.1, on the reverse strand, counting down.
GCAGGTAAGCCTTTAGTCGTGGGTTCAAATCCCACCCCTGCCACCAGTAACAAACAAGTGACTTTAGAACACGGGCCACATGCCAGCGGTTCTCCCGCTCCTGTTGTTCTAAAAAAGTAGGCGGGATCCCGCTCCGCGGGAAAATCCGCCCCCTGCTACCAAATCACTAACTTAGCCTGGGTCGAGGCGAATTCGCGAAGCGAAAGCAACTAAACTGCTTCAGTTGTGGCGGCCGACCGCCGCGAGGCGTTGGAGAGCTCCGCTCGAATCGTTAGATGTGGGGCGGATCTTTTCGTTCCGGCCCTCTCTCCAAAGAAAAAGGCCGCGAGAGCTCTCCCGCGGGCGTGTGTCAAAGGGCGTTACGGCTCTGTCTTGTTTTTGATGGCCTGCAGCAGTCCGTTTGGCAGTACAGTGACTCCCAGCTTGGGGTTAGCTAAGGCTTCTCCCGCCAAGCCCATGAGCCGATCCACCGTCGGCTGGTGGCCTCGTGACCAGTTCCACCACAGTTCATCCTTGGCATCGAGAATCATGCCAAGAAACGGGAAGAAGGAGCACGTTGCGGCAATGAACGCCGGATTGATCCCGTGATTCCTTAAGCATCCGGCCACACCCCATAGGCTGACGAATCTTTCCTCCCGGAAAATAATGGAGCCGGGGTCGGAATCGTGGATGACGTCGTTCAATTCACGGCGCAGATGCTCGAGAATTGCTCGTTGCTCTACCTCGTTGAATTCCATCGTGTATCCTCCGGTGGATTGCCGCGTTGGCACCGAACGCGGCAGCTGATGATTTCGGCCGATGCCGCCGATTGGAGTGTAACGAACATCAAAAAACCGCCTGCAGAAGGCGGCCAGGGGTAGGATAACAATTACATCAGCGCCGCAACTTCTGCCATGGAAAAGTCGCGTTCGTATAGATGTTCGAATTGTTCAGACAATTTCGATTCATAGAATTAGGAATCATCCTAGCATCGAGGGGAACACTTGTCAAATCTAGCTCTTCGGACGGAGAAAGAATCGGCCACCGGAATCTTGAATCCCGCGGTGTTCAGGGCAATAGCCGTTGGTCAGCGACCTGCTCGGCACCCCTTACCGATCCTCCAAATGCGTGATCGGTACTTCCCCGGCCAATTCGCGAAGCGTGTTCTTGAGCTTCAGCTGTTGGATGAACAGGTCGTGTTCGGGCGGCAATTGGTCGATGGTCAGGGGTGATTTAAAATAGAACCCGAGCCATTCTTGAACGCCGCTTAGCCCGGCCCGCTTGGCCAGGTCAAGAAAGAGCACCAGATCGTGGACCACCGGCGCGGCCAAGATGGAATCTCGACATAAGAAGTTAACCTTCAGCTGCATCGGATAGCCGAGCCAGCCGAAAAGGTCGATGTTGTCCCAGGCTTCTTTTTCATCACCGCGCGGTGGGTAGTAGTTGATACGAATCTTGTGGTAGATATCGCCGTACAGTTCGGGGTAAACATCGCTTTGGAAAATAGTGTCCAGGACCGAGCTTTTGGTAACCTCCTTTGACCGGAATGATCCCGGGTCATCGAGCACCTCACCATCGCGGTTGCCGAGGATATTGGTGGAGAACCAGCCGTGGACGCCGAGCATTCGAGCTTTCAATCCAGGAGCCAGGATCGTTTTGATCAATGTCTGGCCGGTTTTGAAATCCTTGCCCATCATCGGCGTTTTCGTCGCGTCCGCCAATTCGCGCAGGGCCGGGATTTCGTTATTGAGATGTGGCGCACCGTTGGCGTAGGGGATGCCGAGTTTCAGCGCGGCGTAGGCGTAAAGCATGCTCGGACTGATCCGGCGGTCGTCCGAGTCCAAACTATCTTCAAAAGCTGTCAGTGACTGGTGGACGTCTTCTGCCTGATGGTGGACTTCAGTGCTACCGCACCAAACCATGACCAGCCGATCGCAACGGTGTTCCGCTTTGAACCGTTCGATATCGTCGAAGAGAGCCTTGGCCATCTGGTTACGGGCGCCGGCTTTGACATGGGGTCCGTCAAGTTTTTTGACGAAATCGCGGTCGAAAGCTCCGGTCATGGGGTTGATGGCCGACAATTCTGATTCGATCTCCTTCAGGTGCTCGGCGCTCAAGACGCCGGCTTTTCTTGCAGCTTCGAAAGCGTTATCCGGGAAAATGTCCCAGCCGCCAAAGACCACATCATCGATATTCGCCAGTGGTAGGATGTCGCGAATCTTCGGATTGCGTTTTGCCGCTCTTGGGCCCAGACGGATGTGGGCTTGTTCAGCGACTGAACCAAATAGTTTCCCTTGCTGTCGACGGGCGAGGAGGAGACCGGCGATGTAGGTGGTGGCCACAGCGCCCAGACCCGGGAGCAGGACCCCTAGACGTCCGGTCGGCGGGGCAATGGTCGGTTTTTCTTTCATTTTAATCACCAAAACTAACTCGGTTTGGCTAAGGCGGCTTTCAATGGCGCCCAATAGTAATCACGCCATCCCTGGGCGATGTCCTTGGCTTTGCTGGCTGGCACATCCGTCTGAGTGAACAGAAACTTCGTGCCATTCGGGGCTTTGATCAGGCTGACAGTGATAGTTGAAAAATGGCCGGCTGGCCAATCGTCGGCCCGCCAGGTTTGAACAATGGTTGTGTCTGGCACCAGTTTCACATTCTTGCCGGTCGCCCAGCCGTCGAAGACGGTGAACGAGCCGCCGACCTGACGGCTGATCTTCGCCTCGCCGCCGGTGAAAGCAGCATGCTTGGTGCTGTCCATCCACAACTCAAAAACTTCGTGCGGCGTGCCGGGCATCATTGCGCCCTGCTTGATGGTGACGGTTTTGATTCCAGTCACGTTGTATTGTGATTTGTATAGTTGATTAGACCTGATCGAGTATTTTTAGGTACTGTTCAATCGCCACACCAAGCAAACGCAAATTATTCCGGATAATAAATACCGGGAGCTGGGTATCACGCGGCACCACAATCGGGCGAATCAGGCCAGGCCGTTGGTAGACCCGATGGTCGCCGCGTTCCCGCATCAGTCGGCAGCCGACAAAAATCAAAAATTTGTCGAACCGGCGCCAGTGAATCGGTGCCAGTTTCGCCATCGCCAGTTAAGCCGGAATCCGGACTTGGCTGTTTTCCTGAGCGACCAGGACGGGCGGGGTCCAACGCCGCTCTAGTTTCCGCCACCCGAGCGCGGTCAAGGTTTGATCGAGTGTCCCCATCTCGTCGAGCTCAGTGAGGAACAAGTCGGCCGCCTCCTCGAAGTGTCGGCGCGCTTCGGCGAACGTTTTGCCGGAGGTCGACAAATCCAAAGCCGGGCTGAATGCCACGTAACGTTTCCCGGCGCGCAAAAAAGTTACAGATAGTTCCACCCGGCGTGATTCCATAATGTCACTATCGTACGAGAAACAAACTGACTTGTCAATCGGTGCCGGCGACTGGGACTTTCAGAGCGTGTTCCAGCTGCCGGGAGCTTCGTTGATTTGCTGCGGCGTGCCGGGCATCATTGCGCCCTGCTTGATGGTGACGGTTTTGATGGCCATACGTGAGTTATCAGTTGGTCGAGTCCTTTAATGGTATCATATTGACCCAGGTCTTGGGGTTGAACCCAACGGTACTCCGTGTGTTCCCAGTCCAGCTGTATTCTTGGTCGGTGTTTGATTTCAAGGTAGACGGGGTGAACGATCCAAGTCCGATGAATGGCTGGATCGAAAATCTCAAAAGCCGTCTTTGTCTGAACCTGAACGACATCGGTCGGGGAGGCACCAACTTCTTCGGTCAGTTCTGTCAAGGCCATCGTCTCCACGGGCACGAGACGATCATAGTACCCATCGATCGTGGCCCACAAACCGCGGTAAGCACCGACCCGGCTACTTCTCTTGAGTAGAAGAATTTTATGCCCATCACTGACAACGACATTAATAACCGCCGCCCGGCCTGACCCGCGATAATCAATCCGCCCATCAGGAAAATGGGGGAGCGCGGCGTCGAACTTACGGACTACGTCCGGGATAGCTGGATTGGAATTGACAGTTTTCATGTGACCGGGACGGACGCGAATTGTGGTACATTTAGGAAGCCCATAAATGGGCAGGCTACAGATACTTATCACGATGATAGCGCGCCGATCTGTCGGCCTTACTGAAACCGAAATTCGTGTACGTCCAGATGGCACGGGCTACCAAACGCGATAAATTTCCCGTTTGCCCTGGCTATACATTTCTGTGTAACCAGTCATTTTCGGCTGGCCCGCTTTTCCCGCCATGTATTCTTGCAAGTGGCGCTCAAAGGCAGCCAGGTCAGGATATTCAGCTTCCATTACCACCTTGTTAAAAACGCCGGTCATGTCGGTCATGACCTTAGCCTCCGGCCAAGCCTCTTTCATCATCGCCGCTAGTTTCGAAGCCAGGCCCGGTTTAGCGATCAACACGTCACGAACGATATACACGATACCACCTCCTTTCGTCACCCCGAATGCGGGATCGACCGAGATTAGTTTTTGATGACCGCGGTGACCGCCGTGGCTAGGATCGTAGCAAGCTGAAGATGGTGATCACCGCCACGATGGCCGAGATGATATTTACCAAGGCTGGTTGATTCGCTTTCTTCCGCAGCGAAACATAGCTCAGACTGAGCGCGCCGCTCAGCACCAGTAGTTGGTAGAGATAGCCGCGGGCGGGAATGGTGCCGGCGCTGATCAGAGCGTAACCGCCGAGTATCGCGACCGCACCGTACCAACCGATAATTTCAACCAAACGATTCGGCATGGGAGGAGTATAGCATTGTTACTTGATGTCGACGCACCCGTTTTAGGATGTGCCGCCGGTCGGAATCGAACCGACATGGGGTTGCCCCCACAGGATTTTGAGTCCTGCGTGTCTGCCAGTTCCACCACGGCGGCAGGAGATCAGTATGCAGTGTAGTCAACGAGCGGCTGGTTGTCAACGCACCAAGTTGTCGAGCGGTCGAGAAAATTGTATACTCATCCAGTCCAGACACTCTATGGCGCGCATTATTGCGGTGGTCAACCAGAAAGGCGGAGTCGGCAAGACGACTACCGCCATCAACCTCGGCGCGTACCTGGCACGGGCCGGGCATCGGGTGTTGCTGATTGATCTCGACCCGCAGGCCAATGCCACCAGCGGTTTGGGTCTGGATCATAAGAACTTGACCCAGGGCGTGTATGAAATGCTCGTCTCGCCAGTGTCGATCCGCGAGGTCATTCACCCGACCAACATCGAACGGTACCACTTGGTACCAGCCACGCTGTCCTTGGCTGGTGCCAACGTCGAACTCGTCCCGCTGGAGCGACGTGAATTCTTGCTCCGTGATAACCTGGAGGAGATCCTCAATGATTACGACTATGTTTTTATCGACTGTCCGCCGTCGCTCGGGGTGCTAACGATCAACGCCTTGGCGGCGGCCGACGAAGTCCTCATCCCAGTGCAAGCGGAATATTACTCGCTGGAAGGATTGGGCCAGCTGATGGAGACGATCGACTTGGTCAGACAGAACCTGCATGATGAATTGAGTATTCTGGGCTTGGTTCTGACCATGTACGATCCCGACCTCCGGTTGGCCGAGGCGGTGCTGGCTGAATTGTACCACTACTTTCCACCCCACCAGATTTTTCGCTCGGTCATCCCGCGGCACGTGCGCTTGGCCGAAGCGCCATCCTACGGTCAGCCGATCCTTCACTACGACCCCAACTCACCCGGCGCCAAGGCCTACCGCAAGCTCGCGGACGAGATTCACAGCACGCCGCGATGATATCTGAACGACCACTCGGCCGCGGCCTCAGCTCGCTGATCCCACGCAAGTCAGCGGTGGCCACGCCACCACCGGTTCTACCAGCCAAGCCGCCCCCAGCTACCACGACTGCCACCAGCACCGATCGGCCCGATCGATCACGGCTGTTCGACATCCCGCCGCAGCTGATCGATCCGAACCCGCACCAACCTCGTCGTCGTACACACGATGAAACGCTCGACGAGCTGGTTGATTCCATTCGGCAACACGGCATCATCCAGCCGCTGGTGGTCAGCTGGGTTGGCGATCGGTACCAACTGATTGCGGGCGAGCGGCGCCTGCGGGCGGCCGAGCGGCTGGGGCTGGCGGCGGTGCCGGCCATCATCCGCGAATCGCGGGAGCAGGAGAAGCTGGAATTAGCGATTGTCGAGAATGTCCAGCGTCAGGATCTGAACCCAATTGAGGAAGCGTTGGCCTACCAGCAGCTGAGCGAGGAGTTTGGCTTGACCCAAGATGAGATCGCCCGCCAAGTAGGCAAGCGCCGCACAACCATTGCGAATGCGGTCCGGTTACTAGCCTTACCGTCGGCCATGCAGCAGGCGCTGCGGCAAGGCACGATTACGGCCAGCCATGCGAAAATACTTTTGACGGCCATTACACCCGAGGAACGACAGCGACTCTTCGATCAAATTCTCAAACAGCAGCTGCCGGTCCGAGCGGCCGCTCACCTGGGTCAGCAAACGACTGTCCGTCGTCATCTCCGGCGCGTGATCGATCCAACTGTGCGCGCCATTGAAGACGAACTGCGGTCACGTTTTGGGACCAAAGTGAAAATCACCAAGCGGGAGCACCGCGGCTCAGTTAGTATCGAGTTTTACTCCGACGAGGAATTCCAGCACCTTCTCAGTCGTCTCCGCGGAGGATGATCGGATGCCAAACCTACGGGTCAGCCAAATCTTCAAACGTTTCCCACCCGATCCGGGTCTAGTTTGGGAAAATTTGGCGCGCTCGGCGGCGGTCCTGGCTTTGTTGGTGGTGCCGCTGCTCGTCGCCCCGTGGACCGAAGATGCCCGGGAGATTCACAAAGGTATCGTTTTCCTAGGGCTCGTCTCGCTGGGCTGGCTGTTCAGTTTTGTCGCCGCCCTCCAGCGACGCCACCACGACTGGTCATGGCACTGGTTTGACGGACTAGTGGTCGGCCTGGCGGTGGTGACGTTGCTGAGCGGGCTGTGGTCGCTTGATCGCTGGATCAGCGTGGCCGGATTAAGCGGGGCCGTGACCGAGACGGTGCCGATCACCATCGGCTTGGCTAGCTGGTATTTTCTCCTCGGCCACCTCTTCCGCCAGGAACGACAGCGGATCATTGCCTGGCTGGCCTTAGCCACCAGTCTCGGCCTAGCCTTATTGCTTCAAGTCTTTCAACTTTCTCGGGTTCCCCTCCTGCCCTCGGCGATTTCCGACCACCCGCTCAGCTCGGTCCTCAGCGCCTCGCCGACCGAAACAGCATTGGTGGCCGCCGTTTTCGGCGCCAGCCTGCTGTTTTTTTGGTCCCGGACGGCCCAAGGCTGGCAGCGATGGTTGATCGTCGCCGGCGTGACGGTCAGCTGGCTGGTGCTGTTATTCATTGGTCAGCCCCTGGCGTGGGCTTTCTTTTCGCTGGGCATGATCGGGGTAGTGTTCGTCGAATCCAGCCGTGGTCAGCAGTCTCGTTTTGGTCTGGTCGGGGTGGCGGTCGCCTTGGCGGCGGCTGGCCTGGTAGCTCAATTTAGCGATCTAGCCAGCTGGTCGTCAGTGCCCCGGCCACAAGAAGTCCGTCTCGACTACCCGACCACAGCGGCCATCACGGTGTCGGCCCTCAAATATCGACCGATTCTGGGGACTGGACCGAATACGTGGTATGACGCCTTTGTACGTCTCCGGCCCACGTCCGCCAACGACACGCCCTGGTGGAGCACCCGTTTTTTGCGCGGCCGACTGGAGTGGTGGCAGTTGGCGACGACGACCGGAGTCGTTGGGTTGATTGGCTGGGGGGCATTGATCGGCGCGGCTAGCTGGTTGTTGTGGCAACGGTGGCGGCAACGGACGGAACCGTTGCGGTTGCTGGCGTTCTTTGCGGTCCTGGCCCTTGGGCTGAGCGGTTTTTTCGTGGCTTGGTCGTTGGTGTGGGTATTCTTGTGGTGGTCGGTGTTGGGCTTGAGTCGGCCGTGGTGGCTGGCCGCCACGCCACGGTCCAAACCGGTCGGCCTTGGTTTGCTGACCAGCTTCATTATCAGCAGTCTGATCCTCGTTCTCTTCTGGTACCCGGCAGTCAAGACCTATGCTAGCCAGATCATGACCCATCGAGCCCGAATCCTGGCGGCTCAGGCCGCGCCGCTGCCGCCGGTCGAGCGGCTATTGCAGTCGGCGCGACAACTTGACCAATCGAATCTCGACGCGGCAACGCTGCTAGCGCACGCCGCCGCCACCAAAGCCGAGTTGGCATTCCAGGCTAACCGCCAGTCGGATATCGAGCCGGCCGTGCGATTGGCCATTGAAGTCATGAGCGAGATGATTGGCCGACGGGCGTCCGACCCGAGCAGCTTTGAAGCCTACAACAACCTCCTCAACCGTCTCAGTCCGTTCATTGCCGATGCCGAAACGGTGGCCGGGCAGAACTTCACCGCCCTCCGCCAACTCGAACCAGCTAGTCCGATTCACGATGTTGGCTGGGGCCAAACGCTGATGGTTAGTCGTCGAAAACTGCTGGCTAGCCAACCGGTCGACGGCAGCGGCCCGTCACAAGCCGACGAACTATGGCGCCAGGCCTTGGCCGCCTACGACCAGGCCTTGCGGAAGAAACCGAATTACGATCAGGCCCGACTGGCCAAAGCTCAAGCATTGTCCGAAGGCAATCAACCCCAGGCGGCAGTCGATGAGCTGCAACGGGTTGGCCCCGAGAGTAGGAGTATCCCACTGTACTGGCGTGCGCTGGGCACGGCGGAGTCGGCCCTCAAGCATGACGACCAAGCAGTCGACGCGTTCCAGCGGGCCTTGTCGCTGGAGGCGAAAGACGTGCTGAGCTACTTGGCGTTTAGTCAGCACTACCGCAGCCGGGAGCAGCTGGATCAAGCCAAGGATGTTCTCCGCCGGGGCCTCGAAGCCATCCCGAACCAGCCGAGTCTGCTTGAGGCGCTTGACGATCTCGGTGGCTAGCGGCCGCGACGCATTGTCCGGCGCCGCTTCGGCCGGGCGGCCCGTTCGGTCAACAGAGTCACGGCCTCGATCATGGTCAATGACTCCGGTGCGGTGCCGGACGGTATGGTGGCATTGACCGTGCCGTCAGTAACGTACGGGCCGTAGCGACCGTCGAGGATCTTGATGGGTAGGCCAGTTTGTGGATGCGACCCAAGTTCCTTCAGCGTCTTAGACACGCGGCGCCCGCGCCCACGAGTCTTTTCTTGGGCCAGAAGTTCCAAGCACTGCTCGAGCGTGATGGTTAACGCGTCTTGACCGTCGGGGATGCTTCGGCTCTCCTGGCCCCACTTGATGTATTGGCCGAACCGGCCATTGGCGGCCAGAATCGGCTGTTGATCTGGTGAGTGGAGTCCGACCGTGCGGGGTAATGACAACAGCTGGAGCGCCTGCTCGAGCGACACGGTCTCGGCCGACATGCCGGGCAGAAGCGAAGCCATCTTCGGTTTGTTGGCCCCGCTGGACTGGTCCTTTTTCGGTCGCCGTTTCTTCGTCGGCTGGCCGTTTTCATCTTTTGGGGTGGATGGTGTTTCGCCCAGCTGAACGTACGGCCCGAAGCGGCCGAGTTTGAGGTAGACGTTCTGCCCGCTGTGGGGGTCGACGCCGAGCGGCTGGTCAGCCGCCTGGCTGGCTTTCAGTAGGGCCAAGGCTCGATCGATCGTCAGCTCATCGGGCGGCAGGTCCTCGGGCAGACGGGCGGTCTGTCCGTTCCAACGGAGGAATGGTCCATAGCGGCCGATTCTGACTTCAAGTGGCTGGTCCTCGAGCGTCCCAATCGTCACCCCGCTCGTCAGGCGCGGGTCGATCGTATCCCGAACGTGTTCCAACGTCGGCTTCAAACCAGGCATGCCGTCGCCGAAGTAGAACTGCCGGAGGTAAGCTTTATCGTCTGCCTGGCCAAGGGCGATGGCATCGAGCCGATCTTCCATGGTGGCCGTGAAGGCATAGTCGACAAAAGAAGGTAAGTATTGTTCCAACAGGTTGACCACGGCGAAGGCGGTAAATGTTGGGATCAGGGTCGGGCCGCGCTTGAAGACGTACTCGCGGCGGAGAATCGTCTCAATGATCGCCGCGTATGTGCTTGGCCGACCGATGCTGCGTGTTTCCAGCTCTTTGACCAGCGTGGCCTCCGTTAACCGCGGCGGCGGCTGAGTGATGTGTTCCGTAGGCGCCAGCTCATCAACCGTCAGAGATCGGCCTGGTTTGACCGGCGGCAGGACCATCTCTCGTTCCGCTAACTCGGCGGCGGGGTCGTCGCTGCCTTCAACATAGGCCCGCCGGAAGCCGACGAAATCGTAGGTTTTTCCTTGGGCTACAAACAGTCCGGTGCCGAGGGCGACGGCCACCTTCATCCGTCGGCCGCGAGCCTCGGTCATCTGCGAGGCGACCGTCCGTTTCCAAATCAGTTCGTAAAGGCGGAAGACATCCGTCTCCAGTTCAGATTTCACTTTCTCCAATGGCTGGAACTGTTCACCGGCCGGGCGGATAGCCTCATGCGCCTCCTGGACATTCTTGACTTTGGTGGTGAATTGCCGCGGCTGGTCGGTCAGATACGGCGGGCCGTATTGTTGTTTGATCCATTGCCGCGCCGCCGTCAATGCTTCATCCGACAGGATGGTCGAATCGGTCCGCATATAGGTGATGTATCCGTTTTCGTATAGCTGCTGGGCCAGCTGCATGGTCCGCCGGGCCGAGAAACGGAGTTTGCGGTTGGCTTCTTGTTGCAGCGTGCTGGTGGTGAACGGCGGCGAGGGGCGCTCGGTAAACGGGCTTTCGTCAACGCCCTCAACGGTGGCCGACGAGGAGCGCCATTGCTCGGCTAGTCGCTTGGCCTCATCCGCCTTGAGCCACTGAACGCGCTGGTGCTTCAGCTGGCCGCTGGTCGGATCAAAGTCTTGGCCGGTGGCTACGCTTCGGCCGGCAATGGCTTGGAGGCGAGCTTCGAACGACTGGCCATTAGGGGCGAAGCGTCCAACAATGTCCCAATACGAGCTGGAGCGAAAGGTCAGGCGTTGGCGCTCTCGTTCCACCAGCAGCCGAGTGGCGACACTCTGCACCCGACCAGCGGATAGGCCGGGACGGATTTTCCGCCACAGCATCGGCGACACTTCGTAGCCGTAGAGCCGGTCCAGCAGGCGGCGTTCCTCCTGCGCTTTGACCAGGCGGAGGTCGATGCCGCGCGGTTCGGCCATGGCAGCCAGAATGGCCTTCGACGTGATTTCGTGGAAGACGATGCGCTTGAGGTGGTCCGGGGGAATCTTCAGGAGTTCGGCCAGGTGCCAAGAAATGGCCTCGCCCTCGCGATCCTCGTCAGTGGCGAAGAAGACAGCTGAAGCCCGGGCGGCGCGGCGCTTGAGGTCAGCAATCGTTTTCTTACTTTCCTCCAGGACGACGTACTCCGGTTGGAAGCCGTGGTCGATGTCGATACCCATCGCACTCTTCGGCAGGTCGCGGACGTGCCCGTACGACGACTGGACGTCGTACTTCGTTCCGAGGAACTCGGCGATCTTCTTCGCTTTGGTTGGTGATTCGACAATGACCAGGCCGGAGGTCATGGGGCTTCAAGAGTGTAAAACATTCCTCCCAGGTGACGAACTTTGCCGTTGACTTCCATCAATGCCAAAGTCGCCGACACAATACTGGTGTCCAGTCTACTCTTTTCCACCAACTCGTCAATATGGACTGGTTCGACGGTCAGGAGTGACAGGAGGGTGGCCTCGATTTCGTTCGCCGGCGCGATCCGGGCTGGCGCGGTCAGCCACGAGCCCTGACCAGCTCCGTAAATCTCTAAGAGATCGGCGCTGGAGGTCGTGGGCCGCGCGCCGAGCTTCAGCCAGTTGTTCGGACCGACCGAGGTAGGCGATAGGACTGAGCCTGGGACCGCGAACACTTCCCGATTGGACTCGACCGCGAACTTGGCGGTGATGAGGGCACCCGACCGTTCGCCGGCTTCGACCAGCATGGTCGCTCTGGCCAGCCCGGCGATGACCCGATTGCGTTGCGGGAAGTGGTGTCGTTCCGGCGGACTGCCGAGCGGAAATTCGGAGACGATCGTCCCGCCCCCAGCGATTATCTCTTCGACCAGCGACCGGTGCTCCGGCGGGTAGGTCAGGTCAATGCCGGTCCCGAGCACGGCCACGGTCCGGCCGGCAGCGGCGAGGGCGGCGCGATGCGCCGAGGCGTCAATGCCGATCGCCAAGCCGGAAACGATGATTACCCCGGCCTGGGCCACCGGCCCGACCAGCCGTTCCGTGATGACCTGCCCGTGCGGACTCGGCTGCCGGGTGCCAACCACAGCCAAGGCTGGCGTCTGCAGCGCCTCAACCGAGCCGCGAAGGTAGAGCACTGACGGCGGACTGGCGATTTCCTTCAGCTGGGCCGGGTAGTCCGAGTCATGAATAGTCATGATCGTCACGCTGAGATAATTCAGTTGTTGCTCGGCGCGGTCAAGATCGAGCTGCCAGGCCCGTTCGATAACGCGAGCGGCGAGGCGGGGGTCGACGCCAATGGTCACCAGTTCGGCTGCTGACCAATCCGCGAGCGGACGATCGTACAGCCGGTGATCAACCAGGAGACGGAGCGTTTTCCAACTGACCATCGGCAGCTGATGGACGGCGGCTAAACGAACAGCCGCGAGGGGCGGTGTTTTGCGATGGTAGGTGGCGGAGTAATATGCCGGCATGGTAATTCTAGGTGACGACCCTGGCCGGGATGAAGTCATTTGGATGACCGCAAAACGGTGGGTCGAAGACCGAGCCACCGATGGTCAGAAGTATAGGCTAGGATTTTGGTTTTGACAAGCGCTCGTGGCGGCTCGGCCCGCCGTTTCCGTCCGCCGTTTCCTTGACGGCCCGGAAAATCTTGACTACCTGTTTCAACTCCTGGAGCCATTTCGGTCCCAGCAAGTCGCGGTCGATCTTGACGAATTCGGGCGTGAAATCCCAGGCCTGATTCCGTTTCAGTAGTTGACCGATTTGTTCCGGCGTAATCATCTGCTCGAAGGTGACGACGATTTTCTCCCTGGTCACGCCCTCGAGCGTAACTTTCGTTTGCTGAATGGAGGTGATCGGCGTGTCCTGGGCCAGGATTTTCAACTCCAGCGCCTCGAGCAGGTTGACCAGCGGGTCGGGGAGCGGGCGGTGCTTGAACTCCTGCTGGCGAAATTCGTGCAGTTCTTCGACCGTTTCGAGGGCGGCCAAGCGCTGGTAGAGACGGAGCCGCTTCGGCTCGCTCGGTACGAAGGCTAGCGGGATGGCGATGGCCAGCGGCAGGTCAATCAGGATATCGCGGCTGGGACGGGCTGGTTTTCCGGTCCGGAGTTCTTCGACTGCTTGGGCCAGCAGCCGGGCATAGAGGTTGAGACCGATGGCGGTGACGTGGCCGTGCTGCTTCTTGCCGAGGATGTTGCCGGTGCCGCGGATTTCCAAATCGCGCATGGCCAGGCGGAAACCGCTACCGAGCTCCTTGGCTTCGAGCAACGCTTGCAGGCGCTTGTGTGGCTTTCCGACCACCCGCCCTGATCGGTACATGAAGTAAGCGTAGGCTTGGCGGAAACCACGGCCGATCCGCCCGCGCAGTTGGTAGAGTTGGGCCAAGCCGAACTTGCTGGCCTGATCGACGATCAGGGTGTTGACGTTGGGCAAATCGAGACCGTTCTCGATGATGGTCGAAGCGACGAGGACGTCGAGACGCTGGTTGTCGAATTGCTCCATCACTCGCGACAGTTGTTGTTCATCAAGCTGGCCATGGGCGATGCCGAAGCGAGCCGTGGGCACCAACTTTTGGAGTCGATCGCGAGCGGCATCGATCGTCTCGACATCGTTGTGTACGTAGTAGACCTGCCCATGCCGGTGCAGCTCACGTTGGATGGCCTCGCGAACGAGATCGGCGTCGTAGGGTTGGATAGCGGTTTCAATCGGTTGCCGACCCTCGGGCGGAGTCTCAATCACGCTGATATCACGTAAGCCGGCCAGGGCGAAATTGAGCGTCCGCGGGATGGGCGTGGCCGTCAGCGTTAGGACGTGGGCTTCGGTCCGCAGCGCTTTCAGTTTCTCTTTGTGCTTGACGCCGAAACGCTGCTCCTCGTCGACGATGATCAGACCGAGGGTTTTAAACTTCACGTCGGCCGACAGCAGGCGATGGGTGCCGATGACGATGTCCAACTGGCCGGCAGCCAACTGCGCCAGAACCGCCTGCTGTTCTTCTTTTGACTCAAAGCGGGACAGGACACCGATGCTGACCGGGAGTCCCCGGAGCCGGCTGCGGAAGGTGTCAAAGTGTTGCTGGGTCAGGATGGTGGTGGGCGACAGGAGCGCTACCTGCCGCTTGTTCAAGACGACGCGCCAAGCCGCCCGGATGGCCACCTCCGTCTTGCCGAACCCGACATCACCGCAAATGAGACGGTCGGACGGGGTGTCGCGTTCCAAGTCAGCCATCGTCTCCTGGAGCGTGCGGGCCTGGTCGGCGGTCAGCTCGTACGGAAATTGGTCGGCCAGGCGTTCTTCCGCCTCGGCGTGGGGTAGCAAGCGCGGCGCCTGGGCCAGCTCGCGCTGGGCATAGAGCTCGAGCAGCTCGTGGGCCACGCGGCTGGTATCAGCCTGAATCTTCTTCGTTACCGTCGCCCAACTCGAACTGGACAGACTGTGGAGTTTTGGGTTTGGGCTGCCTAAGTAGCGGTTGATCTTGTCGGCCGTCTCGACCGGGACGTAGAGTTTATCGTTTCCAGCGTATTCGAGGACGAAGTACTCTTTGGCGTGGCCGTTGACCTGTTGCAGTCGCATGCCAATGAAGCGACCGATGCCGTGGTCGAGATGGACCACGTAGTCACCAGTCGTCAACTCACTGAGGAAAACATCCTCCACCCGGCGGCGGTTCTGTTTGGCCCGGAGATCGCGACCGAACAACTCTTCATCGGTCAGGTAGACGTAGCGCTCGGACGGAGCGATAAATCCTTGCGTCAGAGCCGGCGTGTTGAGCCACGTTAGCCCATCAGTTGCCAAGCCATGCCGTTCGAACAAGCCGACCAATTCGGCCTGACGGTTGGTGTGGATGGCAATCGTGTAGCCGGCGGCCTGCCAGTGCGCCACATCTTTCACCACCAGCGTCCACTGGCGATGGTAAAAAGTGGCCGCCCGCCAATCGAGCTTGACCACGCCCTCGTCACCGAACGGCTCGAGGAGAACCTGTTTGTACTGCTTGGCGGCTTCCCGACCGCGCGGCAAGGAGTCGAGCAGGGAGAGCCGCGGCACGACGATCAGCGTCCGCATCGGCTGAAAATAGGACAGCAAGCTAATGCGCGGGTCAACACCGGTGAAGTCCAGTGGAGCACAGCGAACTTCTGTCAGCTGCCGACCAGAATTTGTCTGGCCGGGCTGCCACTCCTGGAGCCGGTCGATGGCGCCGCCGTTGAAGACTACGCGCACGGCCGCCGTCGTGCCCGCCGGCCAAAGGTCAACCACCTCACCCCGCTTGGCCCACTGGCCGGCTTGCTCAACGCTGCTGACCGGCGTATACCCCAGTTCAACCAAGCGACGGGTGAGGCCGGTTGGACCGTCCCCAACCTCCGCACCCTCGACTTCCCCGCGGAGGCGGGGATCGGGGACGGGGGGATCGGGGAGCGGCCCGGGCCGTAGGATAAGCCATTGGTTTGGTAACTCCGCCGGGTGGGGGAGCGAATCGGCAAACACGGCTTGTTGACAGACAAGAATGATTGGTTCGTGGCGGAGCAGGCGGTCGAGAAGAGCGGGCGTCAGTGGCGGAACAGCCATAATTGGTCGCCGCTCAGAACCTTGGTACCACGTTTCAAGTCCCTGAACCACGACCTCACGTTCGCGTTCCGTCCCGACCAGATAAATCATCTGCCAGGGCGTCGGCAGGAGCGGGAATAACCGGGCAAAGCCAAAACTTTCGGCGACCGTGTGGGGCACGCCGGAAAACCGGCCGGCGCCGGTGGACATCAGCTGTTCGGTCAACTGCCGGAAACCCCGCTGGGCCGTCGATGGTCGATGGCGAGTCTGGCGGGTTGATGCCAGCCGCCCGTCGGCCAGTCGAGGGAGGCTACGGCGACGAGGTAAAGGGCCGCCGACCACACCTGGGCGTGATGGAGGCACAGAAAAACTGTTGGCTGATTGTTACTCTTATGATAGCGCATCGGCGGTTTTCTGGCAAGGGGTTGACCCCGCTGGCGATCAATGGTAGCCTGGCGGTTCATCCAGCACCACTTTTGCCCCCCGCCCACTCCGCTCTCAGCGATAATTGATTTTCACGTTTCGATATCGGCGGCGAAATCGCCACCGCGAAATTCGGAGGCAAAAGTGGTGCTGGGTTCACCCCAACGCTCTTTATGGGCAACTGTTCCGTCTGGGTCGACACGGACGAATTCGTGGCGATGAAGGCCATCCGATCGGCGTGGCCCCGTCGGTTATGGTTGCCCGCCCTTATGTGCCACCGCTTCGGCGGTGGTCTTTCTATGTCACCCCGAGGCGACTTTTTACTAACTCCACCGCTTGGTGGAGGGACTGCTCGATAACCGGCCGTTCAGCCCGGCTGAACAGCTGCAACACGTACGCTTCGGCCGGCAGGCCGGCGGCTCGATTATCGCCAATCCCGATCCGCAGGCGATCAAACTCTTTGGTGCCAAACGTATCAATGATTGACTGCACGCCTCGATGGCCGGCGCTGGTGCGTTGGTGGACCAGACGCTCAGTGCCGATGGGGAAGTCAACGTCATCGTGGATGACAATCAGCGACTCGGCCATGTTGGCCGTGGTGAAGCCAAGACGTTTCGCCGCCATGAACCGTTTCAGTGCCGGCCCGCTATGATTCATGAACTCCCAAGGCTTGATGATCCAATGCGGCCCGACTTTCGACCACCGGACTCCAAACTCCGACCGCCAGGGTCGGCCGCCGAGATCTTTCACCAGCCGATCAACGATCATGAAACCGACGCTGTGGCGGGTGCCAGCGTACCGCCGGCCGGGATTGCCGAGACCAACGACGATCATCAATCAGGACTGGTTGTTGTCGAGACGGGCCGCAGCCTGTGACTGTTGATCTTGCCCCAAAATGAGCACCACCGTTTTGGTGGGCGGAGCGTTGACCGGCGTGTTTCCGGCTGAGCCACGGCGGGAGCCGGGCAAGCCGGACCCGGCTTCGCCGGGGGTGTTCACTGTTTGCAACGCGGCGGCTAGCGTCTCATCGCCAGTTTGTTGTTGCCACTCGGCCAGGCTGATGGAGCCTTGAGCCCGGGCGTACAGGCCGACAAGTTCAATTGTCTTGGCCGCTTGGCCCTGACTACGATCGAGGAGAACGGTCCGCCCGATCGTGGCGCCGCGGATGGACAGGGGTGAAGCCACGGTAATGCCGAAACCAGCCAATCGTTTGGTAGTCGCATCGGCCAATCCAGTCAGGCGGGTGGCGTTGGCCACCACCACCGTCACCTGTTCACGCTCGGCCAGGCCGATCAGGAAGATCTGGTGGGCTAGGAACCTGATATCGCCCAGACCGTCGTCTTTCGGCACCAAGATGTAGGCCCCGGCTTGCCCGACCGCGGCGGTCAGCAGCCCGGTCGGACTGTTGTCAAGCACTTTCGTGATCACCGTGTCCTGGTTGACATCGCCGACCAGCTTGGCGAGCCGAATCATTTCCCACACCTCCAGGTTCGTTTGGTGATGGGCCCCGAGACTGCCGAGGATGTCGGCGACCTTCTTCGGATTGATGATGGTGCCCAGGCTGAGCGCTTTGTCTCGCGTGGCCAGCAAGATTTTTTGCTGCCGGGCGGCCCGGGCGAAGTCTGATCCTTCACCATTGTTCCCGTGGCGTGAGCGGGCGTATTTCAGAGCCGCGTCACCATTCATCGTCTGCGAGCCAGCGTTAAAACGGATGGCCTGGTAACCAAAATTAGTAGTTGGGTATTCCCGGTCAGTGAAGGCTCGAGCGACGTCGACCTTGATGCCGCCGAGGCGGTCGATAATCTCCTCGAAACCGCGGAAGTCAATCCGGGCATAGTACTGAATCGGCAGGTCGAGGGTGCTACTAACCACTTTGACCGCCAAGGCGTCGCCCCCGCCGGGATAGTGCCGCTCGCGACCGATGGCCAGGACGTTGTTGATCTTGCGATAGTCATAACCGGGAATGTTGACGACCAGGTCCCGCGGAATCGACAGCAGCGCGACCTGCTTAGTCGACGGTTTGATGCTGGCCACCATCATCGTATCGGTCAAGTACGGTCCCTCATGACCGGGGCCGCCGATGCCGAGGAGCAGGATATTGATCCGGTCTTCCCGTTCACCTTGGAGCTGCTGGTCCGAGGAGGCGACGAGGTGCGTCAGCTGCTGGAAAAACGACAGCTTGTCGCTGGAACCGTCGAGTTTTCTCGTATTGACGATGCTAATGGCGCGGTAAATCAGCCAGCCGGCGACGATCATGAAGACCGCCAGCAGCCCGCCGACGGTCAGCAGCGTCCAGCGCAGTCGGTGATGGCGCTTGGGGACTTGAGTTGTGGCCGGACTCGGCTGGGCCGTATTCGTAGAATTCGTCGACGTAAGTTGAGGTCTTGACATGGTTGGCAGAACCTCCGCGCCTGTTCGCACGGATAGTCAGAAGTATAGGCTTTTTCTTGGGGCCGGACAATGAATGTTTTGTCCGTCCCGGCTCGACCTGGCAAGATCTGGGCCGCGGTTGGGCGACGCATGAACTCGGCAGCGAGTACACGACTTCTCATTCGTAGCCATTGGTAACTTGAGCCCACCGCTCGTTTGAGGTTAGCCAAGAATCAGGTTTCAATTCGATTTGACCAAATCGATATTTTGTGGTACAATGCAATAAGTCTTTAGATGAGAAAAACACAAAAACGATTAGCCAAAGCTCGACCGCGCTGGCTCTTCTCGGCATTAGAGGAGACGAGTTTGCCGCCCGGTCAGGAATCATCCCCACCCGACTGGGAGCATTTACCCGGGTTGCTTGGTCTCCGCCTGACGGCCAGACTGCTTGGCGTTCACCCGAACACACTCCGCGATTGGGACCGGCGGGGGATCTTGCGTGCGGTGCGGATCGGCCCGCGGCGCGATCGCCGCTACGAGCGGTTGGCAGTGCGAGCGCACTGGCAGCAACCCCGGAACTCTCCCGATCGGGCGCGCCCGATGCGTGCCGTTTTCCGTCGCGCTTGGGGGGTGGCGTTGACCACGATCGTGGTTGGGGTGTTCGGGCTGTCGGTGGTGGCCATTGCCAAAGCCGGTAGCGATCCATCCAAGCTGACGTTTCTCCCAGAATCCTGCCATGGCTGGGTCGGTGAGTCGAGGGCCATAGTCATTGATTTGAATCCAGGCAGTAGCCGCAGTTCGTTCAATCCCCAAAACTCAGCCATCATCCGTAGCGACCGGTTGTTCTTGCAGGGCTCGCTTGGACAGGGCACTGGCATTCTGACTGGGAGCCTGGAGACACCAAATCCAGATGTGCTATGTCGCCGGTTTCTGGCCCCTGGTCTCAGCGGCCAGGAGCAGGTATCAGGCGCGACCGCTGAACTATCGTTGACCAGCAGCGGCGCGGCTGACAGCACCGATTCAGTGATTCTGGAATCCAGCCTGAATGGCGGACCGTGGCAACTCCTGGCGGCCCGGGCCGCGAACGATCCCCCGGCCGAGTATTGGCGGGTCAACCTGCCGGACATTCGCCGCGTCGAGGATCTCCGGCAGGCTCGCTTTCGGCTGCGCCTAGAATTTGCGCCTCGCCTTCCGCCGACGGTTATTCACCTCGATGGCATGCGCATCGAAGCCGAAGTCAGCCGGCCCTCAGCCGCGCTGACGCCCGAAGAACGGGAAGCGAAACAGAGGTTGGAGAGGCTGGTGGCCTTGTCGAAGCGATTGTACCGATCGGTTGAGCAGCCGGTGATGACCGTGCCGAAACGGAAAGTCAACCGCTTCCTCTTTTTTCGCACCGGCGAAGAGCGATGGGAGCTGGAACGGTTGCGGTTGATTGACGCCAGCGGTCGGGAGCAGACAGTATCCTACCGGGCGGTGGATACGCCGGCTGGAGACGACCTTGATTCGACGCTCTACCTCGACATGGGTTCGCTCCACGCCGGCAAATACCGCCTGCGAGTGACCATGGTCCGTAGCGACGGGGCCGAGGCCACGATCGAGAAAGAGTTCCTGTGGGGGGTGGTGGCCCTCAACGTCACCCGGGCCACGCCGCAGCTCGGCCAGGAACAGGTAGCGGCGATGGCCGTTCTCGATGACGACGGTCGCACCATCTGCAACGCCGATCTGACCCTAGCGGTCACCGACCCTGACGGCCGGATGAAACGGTACCGCACCTCGGACGATACTATTTCCAAGAATCCGGACTGCGTCGATAAAGGCGTGACCTACAAGCCAGACTACGCCGCCATGTTCAAGGTCGAGCGTCAGGGCGTCTACCACCTGCGTCTCGAAGCCGACACGGATTTTGGGCGGCGGGTACTGGAAGATAATTTTACGGTCGAGGAAGCCGTTCCCTTCGATGTCCACCGCGCCACCTATCCGACTCGGATTTACCCGGTCGCCGACTACTCGGTCCGGATTGCGGTCACGCCGCGCCGCGACTACATCGGCACCGTGCAAGAAACCGTGCCCCGCGATTTCGCCATCAGCAAATTGCTGCCGGAGGGGCAAACCCGCGCCTCCCCTGACGACCGCCGGTCCCAGCTGGTCGAGTGGGAAGTGAAATGGTCGAAAGGAGAAACCTACTTTCTGTCCTACACGTTCGATGCGCCGGACGTGTCGCCGGCCCTGTTTCGCACCGGGCCGTTGCGCATCGGCGGCAGCTTCACGGCCGCCTCGCTCTACCAGGAACCGCGGCAGTGGCAGTTGGCGTCGGACGCGGTCGCTAACAATGGTCGCCTGCTATACGGCGACGTGACGAGCCTTGGCCAAGTCAATGCCCAGGTTCTGACCTCAACCTTCAGTTTCGGCGGTGAGATCGTTGGCAGCGCCACGTCATCGTCCAGCCGCATCGCCTTCATCGTGGCCAAGGCGGCGCCGACCAGGGACGAGATCATCATCGCTCACCTTAAGGAAGACGGTCGGCTCGACGCTGTTCGCGGCACGAACGGTTCGGACGCGGCCGGGGATTTCGCCGCCGCCTGGAACGTCGTTAACGCCAATCCGGCCATGACCTGTTCCGGGACCGAAGCCGACTGCACCCGGACCTTCGACCTCGACTACGAATCGCTGGCCGGTCGGGCGATGGTCGTTTATTCCGCCGACAGCCAGGACGCCGGCACGGTCGTCGACAACCAGAAGCTGTTCTATTGCTATTGGGACGGCGCGAACTGGGGGCCGGTTTCCAACTGCGCGGCCACCACCGGTTCGAACGACATCACGCTGTCCTCGAACGGCCGGCCGACGTTCGTTTCGTTGAAGGCGAAGCCGAACTCGAATGAAATTTTGTTGGGCGTTTCGGTCGACGTCTCCGGCACGCACGAAGTCGATGCCGCCATCTGGTCCGGCTCGGCCTGGGGGACGGTCACCAACATTACCTCGACCACGAATGCATCGACGCTCGGCTTGGAGAAGGGCAGCGTGTTCGACGTGGCCTGGGAAACCAATTCGGGGAACGCGCTGGTGGCCTGGGGCACGACGTCCGCCGGGTCAACGAAGTATCAACTCTACACCGGCTCGTGGGGCGGCGAGCAAACCGGCCCGGCCCTGGTCGGAGGAGACGGGGTCGTGCAGGGAGTGAATCTGGCCCGCGATCCGAAATCAAATCGCATCGCCTGGGCCTCGAACGACAGCCTCAATGACGGCAACTTCGGGATTTGGAAGGCGGACGGCTCGACCGCCGGCTGGACGATGGGCAACGAAGACGCCACGCTGGAAAACCAGGAGGTCGGCCCGGAGTACACCGACGTTATCTGGGAAACATTCAACGCCGGCGGCGATTCCGTCGCCATGTGGGCGGCGCAGAACGCGGCCGGCGCGCCCGATCCGGAGTATCAGACCGCCACCTGCAACGGCACCGGCTGCACCTTCTCGTCAATCGACACGACCATGGCCACCTGTACCGGCGACGACGCCCTGTTCAACCGCATCTTCCGTTCGCCGAACAGCGACGACCTCATGCTGCTGGTGGCGGACATCGACCGCAACTTGATGGCCCAGCACTGGAGCGGGTCGGCCTGGGAGAGCACGGCCGCTTGCGCTTTGGAAACGGACATTTCCGGCGCCGCCGGCGACAACACGATCTATAATTCACGCCCGGCCACCTTCGAGTACATTCCGTATTCGGCCTGGTCGCGGAACTGGAAATTCTTCGACGGCGCGGACACGACCGACACGCCGACGACTCAACTGGCGAACGAGAACACCGTGCCGACCGACTTCGACTACGCGGCCGGGAAATTCCGACTCCGCTTCTCGGTGGCCGAGCTTTCCGGCGAGGGGCAGACCGACGCCCGCAAGAAGCTGCAATACACGACCAACGATCCCGATTCCACCTCGGCCACTTGGACCGACGTTGACGATCCGACCGGCGGCGGGATCTGGCGGTACGTCGACTGTAACGGCGGCAGTTCGGTCTGCAATGATAATACGGCACTGGCCGGCACCACGCTGAGCGGCAGCCCGACCGCCGGTTGGTGGACGCTTGATAAAGACGCCGCCTGCCCGGCCAACTGCGGCAACATGGATCAAAGCGCTCTCCAGCTGCGGGAGCTGGAATTTTCGGTTGAAGCCAACTCGGCCGCGCAAGGGACGACCTACTATTTCCGCATGTTCGATATCGACCAAAATGGCGCCGTGCTTCGAGAACAGGATAACGACGGCAGCAATGACTGCGCGACCGCGACCTGCACCTACCCGAGTTTGACGACCGTGCTGACGATCACGGTCAGCGGCGGTTGCTTCACCGACGAAACCGAAATCACAGCCTGCACCGACGATGGCGCGAACGAAATCAAAGTCGCGGTCAATGGGGTGCCCCAAAGCGCCAGTGCCGCCGATGTCGACGGCGCTTGGTCGTTTACGATCAACAAGCCGTCGAGCGGCGCGACCATGATTTTCTTCATCAACGGCGAGGCGACCGAGAGCGAAGAAGCCACGACAGTCACGAAGTACGACGGGGATGGGGGGAATGTTGACGTTGTCCAACTGTACCAATCGCAACTGGTCATTGGGACTGGTGTCGACAGCGACAACAGCGATCAAACTATCGCCAATACCGATCTCGACGACTACACCAATACCAACGATGAGGATGTTATTTACGGCGTGGCCACGAACGACCTGACCGTCGACCAAGAGGCGAACAAGACCGAGCAGCTGTACATCATGTACGGAGATACGTACCGGCCTGGCTCTGGCGGTGGCGCCGATGTCACCACCCACCATCTGAAATTTGATACCTCGACCTTTACCACGGATAACAACTTTATTTACGTGGCGGGTAACTTTGTCGACGATGGGACATTTACCTCAAGCACGAGCACCCTGACCTTCAACGGCAGCGACCCGCAAACGTTCAATACCGGAACCTCAGCCTTTTACCATGTCACCCTGAACAACACTGGCACCGATGGCTCAGATGACAATGTCACTATCGCCGGTGCCGGTGCCCTGAATGTTGACGGGAATTTCAACATCACCAACGGCGATTTGATCCTCAATTCCGGCAACCCGACCGTCAACACCGCCGGCGACGTGACCATCGGCGCCAGCGCGTTTGTAACCAAAGGCACCGGCACCTGGACGTTCGACGGCACGACGGCCGCGACGTACACGGATTCAACCTCGACGCCGCAAAATATCGGCGCCGTCGTCTTCAATAAAACCAGCGGCGTCGGCGCCAACGACAAAGTCACCTTGGCTTCGTCGATGACCGTGGATACGGCGGATATCCAAACCGGCGACACGCTTGATCTCGCCAACAGCGGCTACACCCTCACCCTGGCCAACGCCGGCGCGACGGCGACCGTCCTGACGATCACCGGCACGTTGACGCCGAATACGAGTTCAACAGTTAAGTACTCCGCTACGAACAGCGGAGGCGCAATCAGCGTGGCCTCGGACAGCGGCGGTACGACCTATGCCAGCCTGGAATTAGCTGGTAGCGAAACGTATAACCTGACGGCCAACATGACCGGCACCAACGGCCTGGAAGGAAACCTGACGATCGCCAGCGGCGCGACCCTCGACGTGACCGGGTCGAACTACAACATCGATCTGGCCGGCAACTGGGATAACGACGGGACGTTTACCATCGGCACCTCGACCGTCACCTTCGACGCCGCCTCCGGCACCAAAACGATTGATGCCCGCGGGTTGGCCGCCCCGGACTTCTACGCCGTGACCTTCAATGATGCCGGCGGAACCGCCACCTTCCAACTGACCACCGCCTTTGACGCCAACAATAACGTCACCATCACCGGCGGCACCCTCGACGCCAACGGCAATAATCTGAACGTCGGCGGGAACTGGGACAATGACGATACGTTCACGATCAGCACCAGCACCGTCACCTTCGACGCCACGGCCGCCGGCACCAAGACCATCGACGCCCGCGGGCTGGCCGCCCCGGATTTTTATGGCGTGATCTTCAACGATGGCGCCCAGGAAGTAACTTTCCAGCTGACCACGGCCTTCGATGCGAATGATAATGTCACGATTACGGACGGCACGTTTGACGCCAACGGCAACAACATCACCGTCGGCGGGAACTGGGACAACAATGATCTGTTTACGGCCGGCGCCGGAACATTGACGTTTGACGCGCCCGACAGCGGCAACACGGTTGAATCCGGTAGCTCGAGTTTTTCCAACGTCACCTTTGCCGGTTCGGATGGGTCCGGGGGCTTCACGATCCAAACCAACAATCCGACCGTGACCGGAACCCTGAATGTTGATACTAGTGATGTGATTACCCTCGCATCCGTCACACTAACGCATAGCGGCGCGACGCTAACGCTGAACGGCACCATCGCGCATTCCGGTTCGGGTCTATTTGTCTACCAGTCGGCAACCGCCTTCCCGACCAGCGGCGTGTTGACCGCCAACATGCGCTTCGACGCCACCAACAACGACCAGACCATCGGGACCCGGACCTCCGGCGCGCCCTACGGCGGCACGGTCGAGGTCTACAGCAACTCAACTTCGGACCGAACGGTCGCCGGCAACGCCGGATCACCCAGCTTCTCTTCCAATTTCACGCTCAACGCGGCCAACACCGGCGACTTGACCGTTGATGCTGATACCAACGACCCAACGGTCAGCATCACCGGCGACCTGGATTTCACTGGCGGCGCGGCAGGTGACGAAATTATCCTGGCCGGCACGAATAGCTGGACGGTCAGCGGCAATGTCGATCTGACCAGCGGTATCTACGCCGAGGGGGTCAAAACCCTCACGCCGAGCTGGGATATCACCGCCGTTCGAACCGTCGACCTGGACGGCCTGTGCGAGATCATTGGCACCACGTATAGTTGTGAGGCGGGGACGGATGCCACTTTACTGACTTCAGTAGAACTCGGAAGTTGCGGCCCGAGCGACGACAAATACTATCGGGACGCGATGAAATTCAGTCTGACGACCGTCCCCAATACGGCCAAAGTGGTGAACACCGAGCTGAGATTAAACGTGATTGCGACGACTGCGAACAGCCTTGATTTGTTCACGGTCAATAGCGATTCGCCTGACACCATCTCCTGCACCTCGGCCGGCAGCAGTCTGTACGAAAAGCTGGCGGAAAACTCAACCCTGCTGACGGTCACCGATCACACGACCACCGGCTGGAAATTGTACGATCTTGGCACAACCGCCGACGCCAACGTTGAGGCGTCCCTGCCCGACGGCGACGACATCATCGCCTTTGGCGTGCGGCACAACGGCGCCGCCAACGACCCGGGCAGCTTTGCCTCAGTCGATTCGGCCAACGATCCCGAACTGCGCGTCTATTACGTCGCGGCCGCCACGCTGGTGATGAATGGCACCTCAAAAACGCTGACCTCGGGAGGGAACAGTCTCTCTAGCTTTACCGTTTCCGGCGGCACGGTGTCACTCGGCGACACCGCTTCGATCCAAGGCGACGTGGCGGTTACCGGCGGAACCTTCACCCAGGGCCAGACCATCACCGTTACCGGCGACATCGCGGTCTCGACCGGTGCGACGTACAAAGTCAACGCAACGGCGACGGTCAACGGCGGTGCGTTTACGTCGACGGGCACGGGTTCAATCACGACTGATGCCGGAACTGGTACGCTGACCATGTCAGGGACAGGAAACCTTGGCGGGGGCGCACTGACCACGGTCTATGCCCTGACGCAATCAAGCGGGACGACGACCGTGGCTTCAGCGCTGACGGTCAACAATACCCTGACCGTTACGGGCACGCTCAACGGATCAAATAATGTCACGGCCAAGGGAAACGTGACCGGCGCCGGAACTATTACCATGACTGGCGGGTCATTCCAACAACGAGTCTCCGCCAATCAAAATTTCGGCGCCAGTTCCGGCACGAATACCTGGACTTTTAGCGATCTCAATTTTTCGAATTCAGTCGCGGCCACCACCAAGACAATTTCAATGAATGCCGGTACCGGTTCAACCATCAAGGTTGACAGCATCCTGTCAATCGGTGACGGTACGACCGCACTCGTCGTTCTTGATAACGACACGTCAAATGACCATCCGATCGATGCCGTCGATGTAACCATCGAAACAAACAATACATTGACTGCTTCATCAACACAATCCTTTGCCGTTTCTGGGGCTTGGACCAATCTCGGGACACTGAACGAAGGAACCGGAACGGTGACGTTTGATGGGGCCACATCAGTCACACTCGATTCGGGGTGTACCAATGTTTCCACCTGTACGACCCAGAATTTCTACAACCTCAAGATTGATAAAAGCGACGCGTCCGACGCGAACGATAACCTGACCCTCGATACGAACGGCATCCGGGTGACCAACACGCTGACCATCGCCGATGGCGAGCTGATCCAGGGAACCCTTAACGTGCGCGCCCAAGGTTCAGCCGCGGTGGTGATCGAAGGCGGCGCCTCGCCCGGCAAATGGAGCAACACTTCGACCGGCGACATCATCCTCGGCGGCACGTTCGATAATGCCGGGACCGCCGTGCTGCAGGGCACCACCACGGCCTGCAGCGAAGCTGACGAGATCGCCATTACCTCGACCGTCGGCGGCACGCAACGAAACTGGTTGGGGGCGGGGACGTACACGCTCAATGACCTAAACGTCACCGACATGACCTCGACGCCGACGATCACCACCTACAGCAGCACCTTCAGCAACGTCGGGGCGAATTGGGTTAAGACTGGCTGTCCGATCTCGGTCGCCGGCACGGTCTTCAAATCCGATGAATCCACCGCCGGGACCGTCGGCAACGGGGGACCGTGCAACGGCGCCAGCGAGCTGACGATCAAAGTCTACGACGCCGGGACGCTGTTGACGACCGACACCGGATCGTGTTCCGGCGCGGACGCCACTTTCTCGATTAACACCTACGTTGAATCGGGCAGCTCCGTCTATCTCTATCTGACGACTTCGCAGAAAGGCAACGTAGTCTACACCAGCGACGCCACCAATGACGCCGGCATTGACCTCTACGTCAATACGCTGACCGCCAGACATGAAAATGCCGGGCCGCTGGCGATCGTCAATATGGACGATTACGACAACGACCAGGACGCTCCGAACATGCTTTACGACGCCGAAGATGCCGCGCCCGACACCTTGGTCGTTGATGACGGCATTGAGCTTCATGTTTGGACCGGTGACACGTTTACTCCTGGCGGGACGGTGACGACCGACGTTTCCAACGACGGCACCGATACGGTCAAGGACGGCGATATTCACATCGACGGTACTGGCGTGCTAACGATGGCTACGAATGCCCTTTCCGTCGGCGGCGATTTCAACAACGAGGGAACGTTCAACAAGACGAATCCACAAACCACGACGTTTACGGCCACCGCCACCGGTCATACCGTCACCGATGGCGGCGAGAATTTTGACAACGTCACGTATAACGGTACCGGTGGCGGCTGGTCGTTTGCGGACGCCACGACCATTGACGTCGATTTGACTATGACTGCTGGCACGCTGTCAGGGACCGCCAATATCGATGTCCTGGGTGGAGACGCGACGGGCAACGGCATGATTAACCTGACCGGCGGGACGTTTACACTTCGCGGCACCGGTAACTGGGGCGGTTCGTCCTCGAATTGGACTTTTTCCGGCCTGACCTTCGGCAACGGCACGGCGGAAACGACCACCGGCAGCAACGGCGCTGGTAACATCACCGTCACTGGCGTCATGACGATTACCGCCAGCCACGTCCTCAACGCCGGCGGCGAAACGTATACGCTCAGCGGGACCGGCACCCCATTGGTGGAAACCGGCACCTACACCCACCAGAATGGAACCATTACCTACACCGGCAACGGCGCCACCAACATTGCCGGTGACATCACATATTACAATTTGAATGTCTACCCGGGCGGGGCGTCCGTGACG
This sequence comes from Candidatus Kerfeldbacteria bacterium, assembly GCA_016193315.1. Taxonomy (GTDB): domain Bacteria; phylum Patescibacteriota; class Patescibacteriia; order SBBC01; family CAIJZX01; genus JACPSJ01. The sequence goes on along the minus strand of JACPSJ010000004.1, from coordinate 2,321 downwards.
CACACCCTCGGCACCGCCGCCAGCCAGACCATCGCGGTTGATGGCGATTTGAACCTTGGCGGGAATAGCAACGCGGCTTCAACTGTCATCACGGCCAGCACGAACAATCCCACCATGACGCTCAAAGGCAACGTCACGGTTTGCGCGGCGACCTGTTCGAACCAGATGACCTATACAAATGGGAGCAATACGATTACTTGGAGCACGAGTGGATTCAAAACGTGGACCGATAATAACCCGACGACGAAACAAGACCTCGGCAGGATTTCAATCAGTGGCGGTTCTGCCAGTCCGGAAATCCGGCTCGGTTCGTCCGTCTCAGCGACCGCCGTCACGGTCGCGCTCTCGCATGAACTGGATGCAAATGGTGCCAACACGCTGACGCTGACCGGGAATAGTACAGTCTTCACCGTCAGCGGAACCTTCACCTATTCGACTGGCACAGTTGAATACATCGGCACCGGCGGGTTCAACACGACGATTACGTCGCTGACCGGTACCGGCGGCACGAATGGCTACTACAATCTTACTTTCAGCCCGACCATCAGCGGCGGGTATACTTACACCGCCGGCGGGGCGATTCAAGTCAATAACGACTTTTCCAGCAATCCATCCTCGAGCGGCGCGAACGTCCTGACCTTCAACTTGGGGGGTGCGCTGACAGTCGTCGGTTCAGCCACGCTCCAGGGAACCGGCGCCGGTCCCGGCCGAACTACCCTGAATACTATTTCAGGCTCTAATCACGCCATCAATGCCGGCAATTTGAACATTGTCACCAACTCAACACTGACCGCCAACAACTCACAGATTACCCTGAACGGGACCTCGGGTGTTCTCTTTACCCGCACCGGCACCTTCACCGCCGGCGGCTCGACGGTGGTCATGAACCCTGATGCTGCGGTGACCTTGACCTCCGGCACCTTTCAAACCACCAACGCCTTCAACCACCTCTCGCTCCTGGCGGCTTTGGATATTTCCGGTCGGACCTACACCTTTGGCGCTGGCGCCATAACCGTCAACGGCAACATGACCGTCAATCCGAATGCCGGCGGCGTGGTGACGCTGACGGTCAACATGGGCGCCGCCATTTCCGTCACCGGCACGACCACGATTACTGGCGATACCGCCAATTCCAATCTGTCCACCACCGGCACCAATTACGCCTTAACGACCGGTACCCTGGACATCCAAGCCAACGGCACCCTGACCGCCAACGGTTCGACGATCACCATCAACGGCACGAGTGGGACGCCGTTCACCATCAACGGCACCTTCACCGCCGGCACCTCCACCGTCGACTTCAAAGGCAACGGCAACATTACCATCGACAATGCGACGTACAACAACCTGAAGTTTACGCCGACCGTCAGCAGCACGTCCAAGACATATACGATGGCGGTCGGGACGCTGACAGCGAACGGCACGATGACAGTTTTGCCGTCGGTCAACACGCCGCTCAGCTTGACCGTTGATCTGTCTGATGTGACCGCGGTGACGGGTGATTTGAACATTGCCAATACCGGCACCGGTTCAACCGTCTTCAATACCAATAACAACCAGCTTACCGTCGGCAGCTTAACGCTGTCCGAGTTTGGGGCGGCCACGTTCAATGGGGGATCATCCAGTCTGACCTCGAACGGAGATGTGGTGATCAATACCGGCGGGGTGCTCGTCAGCACCTCCGGCACGTTTAATGTCAAGGGCGACTGGACAAACAGCGGCACGTTCACCGACAGCAGCGGTGCGGTCCTGTTATCGGGCGGCGCAAAGCAGACGCTGAGCGGGACGATGACTGGCGCCTCCGATTTCAACCACCTGACGATCACGAATAATTCCGGCAGCGATCCACAAACCGATCCCTCGATCGACTTCGACAACGACGCCACGATCTCCGGCACGTTAACCATCACCACGGCCAGCGTCAAAGTCCAATTCAACGCCAGCGGCACCTACAACGTGGCGGTCATGACGATCAACGGCGCCGCGGCCGGGACGCGGGTGACCTTCCGCAGTTCGACGTCCGGGACGCAGTATAAAACAAACCTGACCGGCAGCCGCCCGAGCACCACGATTTCCTATCTGGAGGTCAAAGATTCCGACGCCTGCGACACGCCGCCGGACATCGACGCCTCGAACGGCACCAATCAAGATGCCGGTAACAACCGCTGCTGGCTGATCAAGACCCTCTCCGTCACGCTGGCCGGCGACCCGGTCGCCCTCGGCACCCTGCTGAGCAGCCAAACCAACTTCGACGCCATCACCAGCACCGTCACCACCAACGCCAACGCTGGCTACGCCTCCCACGTCAAGTTCGACGCCAC
>JACPSJ010000003.1 GCA_016193315.1 Candidatus Kerfeldbacteria bacterium | reverse complement strand
GCATTTCGCTGGGAAAGTAGGCCAGTGCCCGGGTTTCTATATTCAAAATGCGCGACATCTGAAGGCGTCGTTTCCGGCCCCGGCCGGATCCGGCTTCGCCGGAAAGCCCATCAGCGCCGATGATACTGCGATGCATTTCGCGGGGAAAGTAGGCCAGTGCCCGATACCCTCATCTGAAAGACATCTCCTGAAGAAGGGGGTCTCTTTGTATTTGGTGGCCCCATCGATCGGCAGTCGCGGCGGACGGGCATTCCGAACTCAGTCGTTTCCGCCTCCGCTATCAAATGATAGCTGCGGCGGATCCGCCGAAGTATTTCTGAAGGAAATATGGGGGCGGAAAGCACCTCGGCGCCGACTGCGCCCCGTTACGAGTCAAGCCACGCGAGACTCGTTTTACGGGGTGACACTACGGTGCATGCCGTGGGCCAAGAGGACCCCATTGATGCAAGCGAACTAGACAATCTTACGGGGTAAGTCAGTGTCAGGGAGAATCAAAAGAATAACCCGAGACAGCCCGGTCTCGTTAGCATAGAAATCGGGGAGTGGTGACTACGTGGATGAAGAGAGGGTCGATCCCTTCTTTCTCCGTCGGCGCAGAATCACCAACGATGGGAGGCCAACAAGAAGTAAACCCCAAAACATAAGATTCCCTCCGAATCCTAACCAAGAAATTCGGTCGCCAAAGTCGCCATACGCTCCGTGAGAAACAAACGGATTCCCGTAGGGCAATACTTGAACGATGACGGGGCCTGCGGCTTTGTCACCCACGTCCATCGTGAAGGTTCTTGTTTGCCAGCCGTATGTATAGAAAGTAAAAGAAAGACGAAAAATCACTGTCACCACCACGGCTAAGTAACCAACAACCGCTAGTAAGAGTAACGCCTTTCTTGTGGTGACATTCATAAGTCAATTATATCCTAAGTGGATTAGATCATCTTCGGTGAATAAAAACAAGCGATCGCTAAGCGAGTCGGGCGGGTGATACTACCGTTCATGCGGTGGGGAAAGCCTGCCCCGTGATCTCGCGCCAGCGGGATTTTACGGGGTAGGCCAATGCCCGGTTCACTGGATTGAAACCATTCCTCCATTCGGTGGGGGTTTTTGGTCTTGTCACGCGGCCGCCTATTTGAAAGTTGGCGCCGACCGCGGCCGGTGGCGACTCCAAACTCTGGCGACAGGGCTCATGGTCCGGTCGGTCTAAAAAACCGGCGAGTCCCGTTCTGAACGTGGTTCAGGAACTGGGACCCGCCATCGTCCGTTGGCTCTCGCTTCAGTTCCGGGATGCGGCTGGCGCCTGCGGGTTCGGCATGACGAACGTCACCATCCGTCGCGCCACCGGGAGGGGTGTACCTTCAGTATCGTCGTCTCCGACCCGACGAACCTTGGCTACCGGAGCGGCCACCATAGCCCGAACTTCGACGAGGCCCTGACCACTTGGGGTATCGGCCAAATTAGGAACCCTCCAACGGGTTGAAGCAAATGCTCGGTGCCACGGGCCTTTAGACCGTTACCGGCAGCGAGCACTCTACATTGTTACATTCACGATCGGTGTGGTCAAGCGAGAGCGCGCGGACACGGACTTTCCCATTGAGGCGAAAACACCTGTTGGTGCTTGAACAATTCTCTTTACTGCCATCGAAGAATACAATTAACCCTTCGAGATCGACACGCGCGGCCCCATGATTGGACGAAACAATGGCGCCAGATTCAATACAGTAAGTACCGAAGGGAATAGAAAGAGCGGCGGGTTGACTGGGCGTGTCTTTGAAATACCCGCCGCTGTGCGAATCCCCTTCCACGACTACCTCTAGGCCTCTTGGCTTCGGATTCCGGTTGGCCAGGAAACTAGTCGGGTAGGAAAAGACTACGCCGGGCTGGACAGGCCCGTGATGTATGAACAAATCCTGGTCCGATAGTCCTCCATGAGTGGAAAGTGCGCGGCCAAGAAATCACGAAGTCCATCATCTATCTACCACTATCCGTATTCGCTGTCAAAAAGACATTATTCTCTATCGGCGGCGAATAAGAAAATCGGCGGGAGTCACGCTTCCCGCCGAGGAACTACGGCGCGTCGGAAACGCGTAGACTGGTGGTCTTATACGCGCTGGAGCGGAGTCACGCAAGATGCGATGGTGCAGTGGGCTGGATAGGCCCGACAGCAACTGCTCTTTGGGGGTCCGGCCGTTCCTCCCTAAAGGCTAGCTTGAAGAGCGTGGACCCAACGTTTTCAGCTTACCATCGCAACAGGTGAGCCACAAGAACGGCCGGTGGGAATGTTCTTGGCTTTCGAGAAAAGTCTGACTTGTTCGCCCAAAAAACCTGGATCAGAGCCCGCCGCCCGCCACCACGATCAAGTTCGTGGAACGATGAATAACCAGCACGCGGATGATGACTTTCCCCTGGGCCGTCACCCGGCTGCTCTGTATGCCAACCCTGGACCACCCTCCCAACGAGCAGAAGTTAGGCGTAGTGGTACTATCGAGACGGACGTACATCGTTTCGAACTGCTCGTGGTCGTGCTAATGTGGTTTGACAACCCCATTCGTGCCTGGAACGACGTGGCCCATGGAAGTGTGGGGCGTGACTGGTTGGTGGCCGTCATTTTCGATCTGGTGGCTGAGGCCGATCGTGTGGCCTGGTTCTTGACATGCTACTGAGCGCCGCCGGTGGCGGTGCGGCCCATCGGCGTACTGTGACTGACATATCCACACGTCGAGTGGAAACAACCTGGATTAACTGTGGGCTACCGCATAGACCCCTTTTTATTGGGTTTTTTTGGGACCCGACTTTAGTTGACATTTGATTGACAGTCGGTATGGCCATCCTCTAGAATATGGGCGAGTCTAACAAAACAAATCCCCCTAGACGTCCTTACCAGCCCCAGCATCTGAGTGCCCATGTAATGGTTGGAGGACGCATGGGTAAAGGAGGGTTCAGAACGCATCGGGTGATTCGGCGATCGAATCACGTGGTTTCGTCGTAGCCGTCCACACGTGTCTCGATCGGCTTACCCCGGGTCTGTTTTTATCTACTATTTTATTCTTGATGGCCCCGTGCGACACAATCAGTTTCCTGACTCGATGGTGTCACATGGGTCGATCAAATGCTCGGCAACGAGCGATCGAGAAAGGGGGTGATATGGAATGCTAAAGAAGTTACTGGCAGTATCCACAGTGCTGGGCTTGGCTGCTTTCTCGGTCGCCACGACCGCTAGCGCTGAGGGAGAGTGGTTTGGTGGCGACACCACTACCAATGTGTCTGTTTCAAACAAAAGCAGCGCCTACGTAAAGACTGAAGTCGATACCAAGGCGAAGACTGGTGGGAACGACGCCAACGCTACGTCCAACTCCAACGGCGGGTCATCCCGCGCGAAGGGTGGCTGGATCACGACTGGCGCCGCCAACGCTTGGACCGGAGTCGGAGTGGTCGTCAACACCAATTGGACTCTGATCAATCACCCATAG
>JACPSJ010000002.1 GCA_016193315.1 Candidatus Kerfeldbacteria bacterium | reverse complement strand
GGACCTTCCCCTTTGGGTCGAGGTTGGTCTGGTCGTACTGATTGCCATTCTTTTCCAGCCGCTCAGACGGTGGATTCAGACCTCCCTCGACAGGTACCTATATCGAGAACCTTACGACTACCAGCGGACAATCCGGCAAGCGAGCCGGACGATCGGAAGCATGCTGGACCTGAAGTCACTGCTCAACTACGTGTGCGAGGTTATTGGCCGGACGGTTCGACCCGAGGTAGTCTCTATCTACATAAAGAATCCCGAAGGGCATGATTACGCACAAATGGCCGTACGGAGGTTCATTGAAGATGGCAGCGGCTCAAGTTCGGGGGCAACTCTATCCGAGAATTCTTGCCTAATTGCTGTTCTCTCCAGGACCCGTACATATCTCCTCCGCGATGACCTGAGACGGGCAAAGTCTGAACCGGTCCAGAACGAGGCACTCGAAGAACTCGCTAAGCTGAGGGGAGAGATGGCTCTGCCAATACTGGATGAGGAACAGCTGACTGGCTTCCTTATCGTCGCCCCTAAACTCGCCGGCGATCCTTACTTCTCCGAGGACATCGACCTTCTTTCAACACTAGTAGGCCAAGCTGCTATTGCCATCAAGAACGCACAACTGTATCGCGAGGTGACCCTCGTCAACGAGTATGTCACTAACATCGTTGCGACTATGGAAAGCGGTGTCATTGCAGTAGACACTAATGGTAAGATAACGCTCTTTAATTCAGCAGCAGAGCGCATAACGGGTCTCACGGGAGAGGCGATTCGGTCAGGATCGACCGGCAGTCTACCCCCTGCTCTGGCCCATCCCCTCCACGCAACGCTGACAGACGGCCAGCCAAGAGCCCAAGCTGAAACCACGATTCCCGACGCCGCCGGGCGTTATAGGCCAGTTTCGTCCTCAACTCATGCACTGCGTGACCGTCTGGGGGACGTCCTGGGAGCAGTGGCGGTATTCAGCGATCTCACTCGGCTCAAGGAACTCGAGGGAGAAAAACGGCGGGCTGAACGACTGGCTTCAATTGGGGCTCTGGCATCTGGGATCGCTCATGAAATCAAGAACCCACTCGTGGCCATCAAGACCTTCGCCGAATTGCTTCCAGAACGATTCACCGAAAAGGATTTCCGGGAAGACTTTTCTCAGGTGGTTATCCGTGAGATCTCCCGCATCGACGATTTGGTGGCCCGCCTTCGCGGTCTTGCCGCTCCCGCCAAACGGCCACTACCCTCTCTGGACCTTCGCGCACCCATCGAGGAAACGCTTGTTCTTTTGCGGGGTCAATTGGAACAAAAGCGAATCAGAGTCAGGCGTCTCTATGACCGAGCCCTTCCCCTTGTGGCGGGGGACCCCGCACAGTTGAAACAACTCTTCCTCAATCTTTTCATGAACGCATTAGAGGCCATGGATACTGGAGGCGAACTAACCATCAGATGGTGGAAGTGAGCGACACTGGAAGTGGCATTCCTCAAGACATGTTGGGAAAGGTGTTCGATCCATTTGTCACCACCAAGCCTGGTGGCTCGGGCCTTGGACTCGCGATCTGCAGGGGCATTGCCGACGCCCACCGCGCGACCATTCGTGCAGAGAACAACGTAAATCGTCATGGGACCACCGCCACGATCGAATTTGCCATAACCGAAGAAACGCCTGCTACGGTCAAGACGTGAAGGCCGAGGTGCGATGAGATGAATGCCAGCACGCCAGTCTTCATCACGGTCATGGCCTCTACCGTCGGACTGGCCTTCTTTGTTTATTTCAAGAACCCATCCCGGTTGGCTAATCGGACTTTCTCATTGTTAAGTCTGGCGGTGGCGGGATGGACAGCTGGAACTTGGGCGGGGAGCTACTTCGCTGAAACACAGGCCGGACTCAGGCTGGGGCGAGTGGCGTTCGCGATGGCCATTCTTATGGCCTATGCCCTCCTGGTCTTCTTGCATGTCTTCCCAGCGAGCTTCAGACTACCACGGTCTTTCCCTGTGACGGTCTTTGGCACGCTAGCGGCAGCCCTGACATTAGTCTCAGTGACTACCCCATGGATCATGACAGCGCTCACGATCGATGAGGGCAACCTTAAGGTACAGTACGGGCCTCTCTATCCCCTTTTCGCTGTCTACATCTTGGCCTGCGTCGGATACAGCTTTTCTACGATCTGCCGCAAGATTCACGTCGCCCGCGGGGTGGAGCGTCTTCAGCTCAAGTACCTCTTCGCTGGATTGCTT